>BAABWY010000001.1:600000-900000 GCA_040367435.1 Hyphomicrobiales bacterium 4NK60-0047b
AAGAGCCTTCCTTTGAAGAAGCTGCTGTCCAAAATGAACCCGAAGTCGTTGATGAATTTGCACTAGCAGAAAACAATCAAACAGCTGAACTTGAAGCATCACAACTTGGAGCATCAGAAGAGCCATCAACTGGTAGCCTTGAAATCAGCGATGAAGCTCCAGTAGAAGACAGTATGCTTGCTGTCGAACCAGAAGAAATATTAGCGACTGAACTTGTAACACCGGTTACAAACCCCTTAGACGAGGCAACACAAGATGATATTGCTTCATTTAATGAAATACAATCTGATGTAACACAAACTTCTCCTGAAGCCCCCTCTGGTCTGGCTACAGATCCTTATATAGAACCTCAATCACCAGCTGAAATATCTTTAGAAGAAACAAACAACCCACTTCTACAAGAAAACCACGACCTGGACGGTATAGACGTTGCCGAATTTGAAACAGATTTAGCATCCACTGCCATCAGTGAAATTGCAGAAGTAGTTCCGTCATTAGATCCAATGGCGGCTATGGATACAGATTTAGAGCTTGCACAAGATCCCATAGAAACGACCACAAATGACACTGTCTCAGGCGAAATACCCTCACAGGAGATGGATCTGAGTGATATGGACTTTGGAGACATTGAAGCCACTGATCTAGATAATCCAGAAGTCAGCCAGGAAATGTCTGCACCAGAAATGGGTATAGCTGAAGCAACAGAAACTCCAATCACGTCTCAAGATCAACTCAATAACCTTGAAGAAACTGATATTGAGAACTTGACTGAAATGCAGGAACAAATTCTGTTGAATGAATAGCATTGCTTTCAATCAAGAGGCTTCTAGTAATTGAGAAGCAACGAGATTATTTACCTGTTCCAACGATCTGGTTTAAAGATTTAACAACGACCATTTTAGGCTCGCGTATAAACTTCCATGGAAGTGCAAGCGGTACTATTTTATTTTCCTTTTTATCTTTTATCAAAAGGCAAGGCTCACCCTTCATAGGGTGAACTCCCATGCCGACTATTTGTTCTAAAGGAATCTTCAAAGTAAAATTGAGTGTTAAACAATAATGCGTTTTCGTAATAAAAAATGGATATTTTCGGAACAAACTGAGTAAAATAAAAAGACAACTCACGCCAAATAACAGACACCCAATAATTGCAATATAAGAAGAATATCTAAGATAAAGATACCCCGAAAGGGAGAATAGCAAAAATAAAATCAAGGCCCGTTTTACAAAAATGAGCCGAGCACGACGCCTAAAGTGGGTGTGATAAACTATTTCTTTGTCCATTCAAAATTACCAGATCATCCAACAACACGTTCTGGTAAATCAATCGATTGAGACGCACCATTATTTAATTTTAAATTACACAAGAACAATTCTGCACATCTCTGCCAACTAAATTCAAGCGCTTTATCTCGGCAAATATCTCGATCTAATTTTAATGCTCCTAAAAGTGCGACTTCAAGGTTTTCATCCAAACATCCCGTAACCCCATCTTCAACAACATCAATCGGTCCTGTCACAGGATAAGCCGCCACAGGTACACCGCTGGCCATAGCCTCTAATAACACAATACCAAATGTATCGGTCTTGCTCGGAAAAACAAAAACATCACCAGAACTATAACACTCCGCTAAGTCTTCACCTTCTTTAGCACCTGTAAATATTACATCCTTGTATGTTTTTTGGAGATATTTTAAATATGGCCCATCGCCTACAACAACTTTGTTCACATCCAAATCAAGTTTTAAAAAGGCATCAAGGTTTTTCTCCGGCGCAACCCTACCAACATATAGCGCAACTTGCTTTTCTCCAAAAATTCGGCAACACCTGGGGCGAAACATGTCCGTATTAACACCACGCGTCCAAGTTCGAAGAGGTCGAAAACCACGTAAACTCAATTCATTTTGCAAGCTTTTTGTCGCCACCATAATGCCATCCCCAGCATTATGAAATGTACGCACAAATTTATAAATGAAGGAAAGAGGCAGTGGCACCCGCTCAGTTACATATTCCGGAAAGCGAGTATGATAGGACGTCGTAAAAGAAAGTCCCCGTTTAAGGCAAAACCGTCTCGTTGACCATCCAATCGGCCCTTCAGTTGCAACATGTACAGCATCTGGCTTAAATTTTTTCATCAAGTTTGCAATATTTTTAGCCCGAACAAAAGACAATCGTATCTCAGGGTATGTCGGACAAGGAACCGTAAAAAAGTCAGACGGTGTGATAAAACAAACCTCATGGCCAAGCTTCACCAACTCTTCTTCTAAACGTTGATAAGTCCGAACCACACCATTAACCTGTGGTACCCAAGCATCTGTAGCAATTAAAATCCGCATTTAAGCTGCATCTTCAATTCTCAAAGGGCGGCGCTCGATAATTTTTTGATCTTCAGACTCAATAAGTGCCTCACCTTTCACCCAACGAATAATTTCAAATTTACCATCCATGGTTTCACCAATTGCTGTACAGCTCTCAACCCAATCACCTGTATTCAAATAAAGTACATCGCCAATTTGTTTCATAGCAACCTGGTGAATATGGCCACAAATAACCCCATCAACTTCACGATTTTCCGCCTCAGTGACAAGAGCATTTTCAAATTCACCGATAAAATTAACGGCCTTTTTAACACGTTGCTTTAAATAAGCTGAGAGAGACCAATATTCCAATCCAGCCCTACGTCTCACCCAATTAAAATGGGTGTTCGCCCAAAGCGCAAAATTATAAGCCCAGTCTCCAAGAAGGGCCAACCAGCGAGCGTGTTTCACAACAATGTCAAACTCGTCACCATGAATAACAAGGATTTTCCGGCCGTCTGCAGTTTCATGCACATCATTACGTTTTAATTTAATGCCACCTATTTCCATTTTACAATAAGCTCGGAGAATTTCATCATGGTTCCCTGGAACATAAATCATTTCTGTCCCTTTCCGAACGCGGCGTAAAAGCTTTTGGATCACATCATTATGAGATTGATACCATTGAGGGCGGCGCCTAATACGCCAAAAATCAATAATATCACCAACCAAATAGATTTTTTCTGCTTCAACTGTTTTAAAAAATTCCAGAAACAAATCAGCCTGACACGCCCCTAATCCAAGATGAAGATCCGAGATAAACAAGGTCCTGTATTTTTTCTCACAGTCAGCCATAATGGATAACTCCCTTAAAAAACACTCAATAAAGTGTCTAAAGTTCAAATTTCAGTTCCAGAGCACTCCACACAAAATGTGCGATCAATTTTAAAATGGCGCGGTTGCTAGTGGGCAACCCCAAGCGCCAGCTAAAAAGCTGGCTTGCTAGTGCATATGCTTTATAGGCATCTGAAGCACAACTAGAAAACACAGTTGCTTAGTGCCAGTTGCTGGTGGGCAACTGAAGGCACGCTAAAAAAGCCTAACTAAAGCGACCCAAAAATGCTCTATGACAAAAATATGTATTACGCCCCTAATGTGACAATAAATCATTGCTCATCATTATTTTTCACACGTCTAAACATCTCATTCAAGATTCTGTAGCAAAAAATGTAAATAATTGGAATTTTTTGAGTGAAAACATACATAAAATATCAAATAACACTCTAACTTTTAAGAAAAGAAAAACAAAAAAACCAGCCTGAGTCCCCATTCAGGCTGGTTTTCTTGGGTTAGCAATCAAAATAAGATGAAATTTATCTGGACAATCCTTTTAATAAACCAAAAGGACCATCCGCCCCCCATTTCGTCTTCATGCTAACACCAATTATATCAACATCAGCTTCCACCTCACCAGTAAAACTGGATGAGCTACTAATCGGACTGTCATCCCCAAAAATATGCGTGTAAGCAATGTCAAAAGAAGTTTGTTCTGACCATTTATAAGTTGCACCGGCACTCAACCAAACACGGTCAGTATCAGGAATAGAAAGCAATCTTTGTGAAGCTTCTTGTATCGGAGATTGTTCATAAGCAACACCAGTACGCAAAGTTAGTTGGCTATTATAATCATACTCCAAACCCGCAGAGAAAAAATACCCATCATCCCATTTTGGGCTAAAGGATGAAACAAATGCACCTGTAGTACTATCACTAATAGTTACAACCTGAAGCACACTCCAATTACTCCATTCAAAAGTACCAAGCAATCTCAAATTATCTGAAAGGTCCTGACGAAAACTAACAGTAACCATATCTGGTAAATCAAAACCTTCAGCTTTAATTCCCTGACTTAACCCTGGCGCACCATCAACAGTTAGATCACCTTCAAGAGTTGTCTCCATTCGAGAACGATAACCAACCCCAAGACTTGTTCCCTTAACAGGCTTCCATAAAAAGCCAGCTGTAAATCCGTAACTCCAATCATCACCTTTTAAATTTGTTGAGGGATTAGTAGCAGAAGGAGGGAGAAAACCAAGAGTGCTAGCCTGTTTTATTTTCAATTCCGAATACATCACCTGCAAACCAACACCAACATTCAAAGTTGGAGATATTTGATATCCAAGGACTGGATTAAAATTTAGTGTTTTTAAAGCGGCTTTTCTTGCATCAAATTGGCCAGCATATCCACGATCATCAGGTTCCGTACTTAATCCAAAAGGAGCGTTAAAACCATAACCAAGCACCAACTTGTCATTGATACGCCATGAACCATAGCTAGCCGGTACAAGGGCCGTTTTGCCAATATCCGTCGCATTCGTTGACAACACCCCGCCAAATAACCCTTCATCCGGATCAATTGTAACACTAGGAACAATTACAGCATAATGAGACTCAGTAGTAAGGCCTTTCCCAGCAGACGCTACAGCTGCAGAATTCCAATAGATAGAGCTCAATTCATCTCCAGCAGCAATGCCAGCAAATGCAGCACCAAGCCCTAAAGTCGATTGCTCCCTGATAGCAAAGCCACCAGCCTTAGCAACGGATGAATAAAAATTTGTAGTGAGAATACTGGAAATAAGGAGACAAAGAGAACATGAACAAATATACGAAAAAGCTTTTGTGGAACAAAAGCTTTTTAAAAAATCATTACGAAGGTAAACCATACACAACCCTCCAACTCAAACTCGACTAACCTTACACAACACTGACGCTAATATGACAATTTTATGAAACTTGAACGATTAAACTCTAACCAAGAGTGATTAATTGCGCAATCAGGTTGAAGGGTATTTTCAAAGTACAACCTTAGAATGAATCGAAAAAAACAATATCAAGAACAAAAATATAGAGAAAAAAACACGTCAAAAAACAAACAATAACGTAAAGATTACAATCACTTAAATTTATAAAAAATCAAATTGATTTCAATAAAAAAAAGGGCCGCTCAAAAAAGCAGCCCTTGGAATTGAAAACGCAATGTTGCGGCAATGTCACAAAAATTCATAGCTATGTGACATTAAAACAGTAAAAATCTATCGTCTTAAAGGAATAACAATCTTATTCCCTGCTGCATGAATCACCATTCTATGACGGCGAGAGCTCTTCAAAGAAATACTCATGCTACCACTAACACCACCCCCCCAAAATGAGAGGTTCGATTTAAATTTAGAGGCACTACCATTTAAAGAACCGCTTTTAGCATATTTACTTTCACTCCATGAACCAGAAACACTGCCTCCGTTCACACGAGCACTCACACGAACATTAATAAAATAACCAGGCCCGGAGCATTTTAAAGCAAGAGATACTTTTTTGCCTGGCACCTTGTAACGAGCCCGGCATTTCACTCTTTCACGATTACCCGAAATGGTCGCAACAGCGCCGGCACTTCTCCAGCTACCAGCAACCTTTTTAAAAGGGTTCTTAGCACTCGCCGTTGCAGTACCAGCAAAAGTAAATGCAATAACAAGTAAAAACGCTGAAACAACTCCAAATGCTGAAGGGGAGCATTTTTTCAAATTCACAGCACTTCTCAACAATTTCATACAACTAAATCCTTAATTCTTATACATATTTTTTAAGATGAGCTTTTAGGTTTTGCAAGCTTTTCTTTACAAGTTGAAAGAATGATAGCAGGCAAAATAAACAAATCTGCCAATACAGCTGCAATCAACGTAGTCATAGCTAAACTACCAAATTGCCTCATAGAGGGCAATTCACTTAAAATTGTCACCGCAAGTCCACAAACCAGAACCATTGTCGTCAGCATCAATACAGGTCCTATATGCACCAGAGTGTTATACACAGCAACTTCCTGACTATCAGTGCGTTGACGCTCAAGATGCAATCGGTTCAAGAAATGAATGCTATCATCCACAGCCAAACCAAACGCAACCGTCAAACCAATCACACTGGCATATTCAAGACCAAGATCATTCACAAACAACATGGCACCAGCTGCTGCAATTGGTAATAGATTTGGCACAATGGATAAAAGTGCGACTTCGCGTGAACGAAAAGCAAACCCTATTAAGAAAATCACCATAATCACAGCTGCTGCCAAACCACGATTTAACTGATTAATCATAGTCGAACTTTGAATAGCAGACACAGAAGAAAGTCCTGTGACACGAATATTCATTTTATGACCGTCAGGCAACCTCTTATGAAGCTCATCCTCAATGCCTTTTAAAATTGGCAAAGTATCTTTCGCATCAATATCCGGTACCCGGCCAGTAATAATCGCAGAATTACGTTTCTCATTCACAAACCGGTTGAGTAAATGCACAGGCATTTTATCCAAGTACTCACCGACAAATTTTGGTTCTGCACTCTTCTCTCCCTGATTTTCCCGAAGCCAACTGCGTAGAGCTGCAACAGACCAAACATTGGCCACACCAGCTTGCTCTTCCATGATCCGATGAGCTTCTTCAATCGCGTTTAAAACTTCAACATCTTCACGAAGAGATTTATCAGCCGGCCACTCAATCAAAATATGCAGAGGTGTGGCACCTTCCAAAAATTGATCAATTCGGCTAGACGTCTCAACAGATTGTTTCCCGGCAGGCACCTGATCAGAAAGACGGTATTGCGCCTGTAACTGACTATGCATGATTGTAAACAAAACAGCCATAGAAATGCCAATGATGGTCATTCCCAAATGACGTGGTTTAATAAAATGAGAAATCTTACCAGAAAACGCTTCCATCCATTTCAGCGCTTTATTGTGCTTTTCTTCTTCAGATCTAAACTTATCTTCATCTTTCAAAAGCAAACAAGTCAGAGTTGGCACAACCAAAATAACAGCCGCAAAAGCCATTAATGTTGCAAGCGCTGCCGCCAAACCAAATTGGCGAATAAGACCACTATCAGTCAATGCTAGTGATGCCATCGCAAGAGACGTTGTCAAAGACGTCAGCACGCAAGCAGGCCCAACATTCAACACAGCTTCTTTTGTCGCCTGAAAACGATCAAGTCCCTTGGTTATATTTCGCCGGATGGAATAAACCATATGCATCGCATCCGAGAGCGCAATCACCATCACAAGTGGAGGAATAACATTAATAAAGGTATTCAATTGAAAACCCATATGCCCAAGCAGTCCAAGCGACCATAAAACAGAAAGGGCTGGACAAACAGATGCGATAAACACAAGGGTTGGACGACGGAAAAACGCCAAACTAATTGCAAATCCAACAATAAAACCAATAGTATTAAAGATAAGCCGATCCCGCTTAATCGCAGCTTTAATCTCCTGCCTCATAACAGGAATACCAGCCACTTCAATGCTAAAGCCGGGATAATCTTCCAAGGCCAACTCAGCAGTTTGGCGGACGTCCGTCATAGCTGCGGACATATCCTTACTAGATCGGATTTCATTTTTTATCGAGAGAACAACAAGAGCAATCTGAGTACCGCTCTTATCTGGCTTAGACATCATCTTACCATAAACAAGCGGATGCTCTTTTATAACTTGCTTAACAACAGAAAAACCTTCCCCATCTTTTGGAATATCATGAGGAATAATTGGCGGCGCATATCCATCCTTGTTTGGTGGTCCGCGCATAGAAAACATTGAAAGAGCGCCATCAACACTGTCAACAAATTCAAGTTCCTGATGTACATTACGAATTGATTCAAGACCTTTAGGACTTAAAAGATCCTTACCCTCAATCATAACAAGCACGTCCCGCTCACTAGAGGGGAACAAATCACTCATAACCTTATAATCAGCAAAAACAGCTGATTTTGAGCGAAACAAATCACTCAAAGCATCATCTGTTTCCAACTTTAAAATTCCAGTTGCACAAAATGCTGAAAATACCGCTAAAACGACCAGGGCAATATATGGTGATCGTAGTGGTAATAAACCTATTTTTTCAAACCCAAATCCAAGTGACTTCATGCGTACACTCAATACTCTTTATACTTAATGGCCTCAATATCGCTCCTTTTAATTAACGCCAGCTGCCAATAAAGCATCTGCATAAAAGGATAGGAAAACAGCTTCCACAATATCAAAACAAATATGCTCAAAATTGATGAGCCTTAAACTTTCAAAACACTAAACAATTGAACTGTGTTCATAAATTGAACTCTTATCAATTCAAAAAACAATTCTTAAAGTGTTAGAAAAGCAATCCGCCGTTCATCCCACTAAATCTTTTAGATTTCGTTTAAAAAGCAGGAATCAGGCCAAAAATTTTATCTCCGCTAAAACTTTTTATGTAATAACGGTAAAATACCACTTTGTATCAATTTGCGCGATTTATGGTTTACGCAGCATCATCTGTAAAGTTAATTCTGCGTAATCTGGCTCACTTATAGATCAATTTTACGTAAATTGGCAATATTTAACGGTCCGGCACCTTTTCCAACTGACATTGCATGAGAGACTTTCAAACACTCTTGCAGCCAATTCCTGGCACTCTCAACGGCCCATTTATCCGATTTTCCAGCATCTTTACCATAAATTAGATTAGCAGCAATTGCCGAAGCAAGCGCACACCCAGTCCCATGATGGTGCACCACATCAACCCAATCTGACACAAACACTTTAGAACCAGTATCTTCTGAAACACCGTCTTCTGAAACAATGCCTGCTGAAGCGGCGCCTTCATAAAACACATCTATCGCCTTTCTTTCAGTAATTTGAGGTACATCACTCTCAGCATTTGAAACTAAATCATAAAAATGACCGCCCTTTAACAAGACAGAACGCGGCCCAAGAGCGAGTAATTTCTGTGCCTGCGCCTCAAATCCAGCAATAACTTTTTCAAATAAAATGCGCTTCGTTACATCGGCTGAGTAAAAATCTTCAAAAGAAAGAGGTGCTTCATCCAGTAATAAAGCCGCCTCATGCAAATTAGGCGTAATGATATGAGCTAAAGGAAATAAATGTTCAACGATTGCAGACCGCACCAACTCATCGCCAAGCGCCGCCCCTGTACCAGACATCAACGGCGTATCAACCACAACCAACTCAACATTAGCCTGTTTGATAAAACACCCAACCAATGACGCAATCGTCGCTGAACCAATCATCCCAATCTTGATCGCCCGCACAGGCATATCACTAAAGACAGCATCAAGCTGAGCCTCAATCGAAGACAATGGCAATGTATGGATATCACTGACAGAAGTTGTGTTCTGCGCTGTCACTGCTGTGATAACTGATGCCCCATGAACCCCAAAAGCAGCAAAACTTTTCAAATCGGCCTGTATACCAGCCCCGCCAGAACTATCAGATCCAGCAATGGTTAAAGCAACATAAGGAGCATCAGCATGTGTCATATCAACGTCAAGCCTATTGCTTCATAATTTGCTCAGGCAAATCATCCGGAACCAATAATTTCTCAATAGATTGCAAACTTTCAAAATTCTCAAGCAACCAGGTTGAAAGACCATTTAATGAAATCCAGCTTCCCCACCAATCAAGAGTAGAATTGATAAAGAGGAAACCAACAAAAATGAGCATGAGCCCCATAATCTTTTCAATGGTTCCAAGATGGCGTTGAAACTTCTTTAAAAATCTCAAAAACGGTCTAACCGCAATCGCCGCCAACATGAAAGGAACCCCAAGCCCAATTGAGTAAGCAAGTAACATTGAAACACCACGCCCAACTTGACCACTATCAGCTGCAACAGACATAACAGGAGATAAAATAGGACCAATACACGGCGTCCAGCCAAAAGCAAACGCCAAGCCCATAACATAAGCACCAATAACACTCACACTCGTAGAATTCGTTTGAAAACGGGTGTCTCTATATAAAAAACCAATTTTCAAAATTCCTAAAAAATGCAAGCCAAACAATACGATAACACCACCGGCAATTTGCGTAAGGAGAATTTTATGGCCATGTAACAACTGCCCAAAAGCTGAAGCCCCAGCGCCGAGTGCGACAAAAATCGTCGTAAACCCAAGTACAAAAAACACTGAGGACAAAATAATTCGTCCATGCATAGCAGGCGTTATATTTTCTTCTGAATTAGAGAGCTCATCAAACGTCACTCCCCCTAAATAACAAAGATAAGGCGGCACTAATGGCAAAACACAGGGAGAGAGAAAACTAATTAACCCAGCCAAACCTATAGAAAAATATAAAATTACATCAGCCATTAAATGCTCCTAAGAAATGTCTCTTACAAAAGACCTTCTACAATTAAAAGAGGGTCTAAACCCAATTTAAAAAATCTACAACCAAACTTTTCGTCCATACATCTATGTGCCAAGATGCTCTGTCCTACCTATACCAATTAAAAAAAAGACCTTAGGTACTCTTAGGCCTGGGGGTTTAGTCCCTAATCACGTACAGCTGGCGTTTCAACTTCAAGACCGGTACCGCGCCAGTTTAAATAGAGTTCCAAATTCACATAATACTCTGCACCCAACGCATAGGGTTTAGCCCGCACAAGTTTGTTACATCCTTGAAAACGACGATGCAGAGAACCTACTTTTTGCCATGCAACACGGTAACTCGGAAAACCGTTTGCCTGCCCCTGGCTCAAAAGCGTAGAACGCAATTGTTTGCCATAATTATTTTCATGGCAATTGGCACATGACATATCAAGTTGTCCGCGCCGTTGATAATAAAATGCCTTTCCCTTATCAAAAAACTCTTTGGCAAACCCATCAATTTTTACTCGTACAGGTCTATTCCTAGCTTGAGACCGTACAAATGTAGTCAGAGATAAAAGCTCACGGCTTTCATATTCAAAACTTTCAGCCCCTTGGTAATTCTTCCGGCAGAGGTTAATCCGCTGCTCCAGATTTATAAGCCGTTTAAAGGGCGCATAATATTGCGGATAGCGAGCCCCCGCCTCTCTCATAGAAATACCAGGTTTTCCATGACATTTCGCGCAGGACTTATTACGCAAACCAACTTTTTGCTCCCACAATAGAGCCCCCTCGGTAACATATTTAAAGCCTGGGTTTTCTTGCCTATTCTCTTGTAATGCCTGTATGTTTTTCTTTGCATAATAGTAACCAGACCAAAGATTAGATAACGGGTTCGTTTTATCGCTCGGTACAATAGATTTATCTCGTCCATTCCCTGCAAAAACTACAATAGAGGACATAAAAGCCATTAGTAGCCAGATAATCACCGTAAAACTAAAGCCAGTCAGGAGACGACGAAAAATCGAGAAATCACAAATGTGAACTCCAGAAAAACATGCACGGCGATGTTGGGAACAAAAATTCAACTTAATAGCCCTATTGTAATTTCATCAAAAAACTCAAAATATCTTCAACATCCTGAGCACTCATAATCGGTTTGTCTAAATATTTATCATCAACTCTCGTCAACCCTTCAATCCGATAATAAGCAGGCATAATCGTTTCAGGAAAAACAAGCTTCGCATTCACCAAAATCAGTCTTAACTGGCTATCCTTGTAGCGCGAAGCCACACCATCAAGCGACGGGCCAATTTCCCCCATATTGCCATAAACATCTGGATTTTTCTTAGCCTTTTCATGAAATTGATCAATCCTATGACATTGAAGACAATTCCCTTTAGCAACATCAAGGATTAAAGCCTCACCTCGCTTCCAATTCCCTTTTTTTCCAGCCAAGGGCTTAGGAATGGACTTCGATTGAATGAGATTAAAAATTTCATATTCAACCAATTTAGATGTCTTTTTTTCTGTTGCTTTAGTCGCCTTTTCTGCAGCATTCAAATCCAATACCCAAATTGAAGTCACCAATACAGGTGTGATCAATAAAATCATACATAGTCGTAAAGACATGCAAAAAGGCGCTCTTAAAAACTGAGCAAGCAAATTAAATTTTTGCGCAATAGAGTTCGTCATACAATACCTAATGTGTTTCACCCAAAAATGAATTCGGCTTTGAGCTGCGCGGATACCGCGCCGGTTGCTAGTAGGCAACCTGAAGGCGCTTCAAAAAAGTGGGCATCTGAAGCGCATTAATAGAGATAGGTTTATTAACATCTCTACATCTGAAAGGGCAGCATAAAATCCATAGAGTTATAAATACAATGACTAATAAATAGAAAATCGTATAAATTCACAGATCCGCATGTATTTTAGGAAAGCACGACAAAAAAAGACGATCAAGCAGAATAAGACACTCTCTCCCGAACGTGATCAAAAGTGAGTGTAAAATGCCTGGATTTTCAATAAAGAAAAAATAAAATCTAAGAAATTTAATGATTTAACGTTGAACAAGACTTCTGAAAGTCTGCTTAAGAACAATTATTAAAAGCAAAAATCTCGCTTTAAACCATTTCAAACAAACCTTGCAAACCAGCCAAAGTTGGCCGTTCATCGGTCTCGGCATAAATTTTCAAGGCCCCATCAAAATTCTGACCAGCAGAATAAGAACTCTCAGTAATAATCGTCGCTATGCCAGCACCAAGTGAAGAAGCCAATCCTTGAGCAGCATCTTCAATTGCCAAACAGGCACTTGCTGGCAACTTCAGTTCATCTAAAGCCAATTGATAAATCGCAGGATCCGGTTTTTTACGTGGCACACGGTCTCCCGTCGCATAGACTTCAAACCACTTAAGTGCATGCGGCCCAATTGTCGCCTTCAACAATCGTTCAACATTCACATGACTGGTCGTAGTCGTAATCGCCAATCGAATGCCCGCTTGTCTTGCCTCTTCAAGCAGAGTTTTAATTCCAGGACGAAGCTCAATTTTCCCTTCATCCATCATCGCCACATAATGTTCAGTTTTTTGAGCATGAAGCTTGGCAATGTAATTTTGTGTGAAGAAAGCTGTCTCTAATCCAGCGCGTTGAACATGATAAAGAATACGCTCTTTACCACCAGTGACACTCAAAAGTTCATGATAGAGCTTTTGATCCCAATGCCAATTAAGATCAGCTTGCGCAAAGGCCTCATTAAACGCAGCCCGATGTACCTCTTCCGTTTCCGCCAATGTACCATCAACATCAAAAAGCAAAGCTTCTAACATAGAGTTATCCTCTCACAACTTTATATAGTGCGTTCCGCCTAAAAGTGGTTCCCGGTTTTGGGACAAAAGGAACGCCAAAAAACAACAAGAGAGTTCCAATAAATTTATCAAGAAGAGAAACTCTCTAGTGGAAAAAGAATTTTGAGTAAATCAGACATTTTATCCAAAACACCATCAGGCTTCAGTTCAGAAACCGGTGTTTTGCAATAGCCATACTCTACTAAGAAAACCGTCATCTCCAGCGCTTCAGCAGCACCACGATCAGCACCGCTATCACCGACAAGCAAGCAGTCATCCACATCAACACCTAATTGATCAGCGCACATCTTCAGTGTTTCAGGGTCTGGTTTGCGTTTTGTATCTGCCGTGCCACCAACGATCGCATCAAAATACGCCGTCAAATTTAACTGACCAAGTGCCACTTCAGTGATGTCTTGCGGCTTATTAGTGCAGAGCCCAACTTTAAGGCCTCGTGCCCGCAAAGTACTAAGCACATGCTCAACACCTTCATAAATCACAGTGTTATCAACCGGCGCTTCAGTATAATGCTTCAAAACACCATCAATAATGGCTTGTTCTTTTTCATCATGCGGCATGTTCCGCGCATCAAACGCACGTTCAACCAATTTGGGAACACCACCACCGATCATGAAACGTACTTCATCAAGTGTAAAAACTGGTAGACCTTCATCTTCAAAAGCGCAATTCAACGCGCGCGCAATGTCAGGCGCGCTATCAATTAAAGTGCCATCAAGATCCATAATAACGGCCTTAGGCCAGTCTTTTTGTGATGTTTTTTCACTCATTAATCGTAATTTCCCATGAAATAGCTAATGCTAAAATGAAAGTGCTAATGCTAAAATCAGAACGCCCTTAATGGACTTTGTCTGTATTTACCGAGCAGCAAGCGCACCAGCGCGAATGGCTTCAATATTTTCTTTATAATTGCCGCCTTTAAACACACCGGAGCCAGCAACCAAAGCATTAGCTCCGGCTTCCGCAACCATAGCAACAGTAGACGGATTCACCCCCCCATCAACTTCCAGGTGGATAGGGCGATCCCCAATCATTTTGCGAATATTACGAATTTTCTGACATTGGCTCTCAATAAAGCTCTGTCCACCAAATCCTGGGTTCACAGTCATCACCAAAATAAGGTCAACCTTATCAAGCACATATTCAATCACGCTTTCAGGTGTAGATGGGTTCAGTGAAACACCAGCTTTCGCACCTAATGAGCGAATAAATTGCAAAGAGCGGTCAAGGTGCGGCCCAGCTTCAGCATGAACCGTCACAATATCTGAACCAGCTTTAACAAACGCTTCTAAATAAGGGTCCGCCGGTGCAATCATCAAATGCACATCCATCACCTTTTTTGTGTAAGGGCGAATAGCTTCCACAATACAAGGACCAAATGTTAAGTTCGGCACAAAATGACCATCCATCACATCAACATGAACCCAATCACACCCCGCCTCATCAATCGCTTTCACCTCTTCACCAAGGCGAGCAAAATCAGCAGAAAGAATAGACGGGGCAATCAGGATATCATTGTGTGACATAAGCAATATTCTCTTTTTTAATATTTATTTTTCTTCAAAAGACATCTCATTCATGATGCCATCCGCAGGGTCGCCGTCTAACTTGCCATCAAGAAAAACTCGGCTAGCGCGGAAGTCTTCTTCTCTAAGAGTGATTAAGTCTTCTTTTTTCAAAGCTTTATCCCGAGAAGCAAACAAACGGTTCGCTTGCCTCAACCGCGCACGGTCAAGAGCATTTCGAATAGAACGCGCATTCGCAAAATGCGAAAGTTCCATACGAATGGGAATATATTCACTCAAAGCTTGCCTAGCGCAATCACTAAGTTGATAGCTTTGCTCTTTGAGCATTAAATCAGCAATTTGCTCAAGTTCATCTGCTGAATAATCAGGAAAATCAAGATGGTGAGCAATCCGTGAGCGCATGCCAGGATTACTTTCAAAAAACTTATCCATCTTATCTTTATAACCAGCCAGAATAACCACCAAATCATCACGGTGATTTTCCATAACTTGCAACAAAATCTCAATAGATTCGCCGCCATAATCACGTTCATTCTCAGGCTTATAAAGATAATAAGCTTCATCAATAAAGAGAACGCCGCCCATGGCCTTTTTAATAACAGCCTTCGTCTTAGGAGCCGTGTGACCAATATATTGACCAACCAAATCATCACGCGTTACAGAAACAAGGTGACCCTCACGCACATATCCAAGACGGTGTAAAATCTCAGCCATCCGTAAAGCCACTGTGGTCTTGCCAGTACCAGGGTTGCCGGTAAAGTTCATGTGTAGTGTTGGTGTTTCAGATGTCAGACTAAAACGTCGGCGTAGACGGTCAACTAACAAAAGCGCTGCAATCTCTTTAATGCGCGTTTTAACAGGCACAAGTCCAACCAGCTCTTGATCAAGCTTATCTAAAACTTCTTGCACCTGAGATTTCTCAAATTCAGCTTGTAGATCTACAGCTGCATCGTCAGGCAATTTTTCAAATTCTTGTTCGTCTGTTGTTTCAGTGTCACTCATATCTTCATCTCAGTCATAATAACTTAGAGGCCTGAAAACTTAGAGGCCTTCTAACTTAGAAACCTAGGGAGGCGGTGGCAGGAACAAACCTGCCACCGGTTCTTGTATTAAAAGGCGTGCCTTATGGGCGTTCGCCTTCAGGCTTGTTACTTGCGTAAGAAACAATTGAGTAGCCTTGATTCCGGCCTACACGGTCAGTGCGGACTAAATTAAAGCCCGGCTCTGTAGAAGGACGGTTCACAATGTATGACATGCGAGGTGCTTCCCAACCATGAGTGTTATCAAACGCTGTTACACGAATGTACATATCCGGGAATGTTTTCCGGCACTCGTTAATTTCCATCAAGATCCCAGCTGGGTCTTTCAGGTCAAACATTGGCATACCGTACATTTCCCAATATGTATTCCTTGGGTGTGGGTCATCGGTATATTCAATATTTACAGCCCAGTCATTTTTAAGGGCATATTTAATTTGAGCGGTAATTTGCTCATCAGTCAGGTCAGGCAGGAATGAAAATTGTCCCTGAGTAACCCGATTACCGGGGTTAGACATTGGCATAGTCTAGTCTCCTCTCAATAAATTAGTTACTTGGTGTTGCAGTTGGTGCAAAGTCAGATGTGTCAGTTGATGCATAATCAAATGTCACGTCTTTCCATGTATTCAATGCCGATTTCAGTGGTGAACACCATTTCGCTGCAGCATTAAGAATTTCAGGACCTTCATTAACGTAGTCACGTCCTTCGTTCCGCGCTTGAACCATAACTTCAAGAGCAACACGGTTAGCAACCGCACCAGCAGCAATACCATCAGGGTGACCAATTGTACCGCCACCAAACTGAAGAACAACGTCTTCACCAAGGTGCTGGATCAACTGATGCATTTGACCAGCGTGAATACCACCAGAAGCAACAGGCAGAACTTTATTCATAGATGCCCAGTCTTGATCGAAGAACACGCCATTTTCTAAATTCATTGGGCAATATTCTTCACGCATATAGTCATACCAACCGCGTGTCATTGCAGGGTCACCCTCAAGTTTACCAACAACAGTACCACCATGAAGATGGTCAACACCGGCAAGGCGCATCCATTTCGCGATCACACGGAAAGAAATACCATGTGTTTTCTGGCGGGTATAAGTACCGTGACCAGCGCGGTGCAAGTGAAGGATCATATCATTTTGACGACACCAATTGGACATAGACTGAATAGCAGTGTAACCAATAACAAGGTCGATCATGATAATGCAGGAGCCAAGTTCCTTAGCAAATTCAGCCCGCTTATACATTTCTTCCATTGTACCAGCGGTTACATTGAGATAAGTACCTTTAATCTCACCAGTTGCAGCTTCAGCCTTATTCACAGCTTCCATGCAGTAAAGGAAACGGTCACGCCAGTGCATAAATGGTTGAGAGTTGATATTTTCGTCATCTTTGGTAAAGTCCAAACCACCTTTAAGTGCTTCGTAAACAACACGACCATAGTTACGGCCAGATAGACCAAGCTTTGGTTTTACTGTCGCACCCAATAAAGGTCGACCAAACTTATCAAGACGTTCCCGTTCAACCACGATGCCAGTCGATGGTCCTTGGAATGTTTTGATATAAGCCACTGGAAACCGCATGTCTTCGAGGCGCAGCGCTTTCAGTGGCTTAAAGCCAAATACGTTACCAATAATTGATGCGGTCAAGTTAGCAATTGAGCCTGGCTCAAACAAATCAAGATCATAAGCAATATATGCAAAATATTGATCATCTGAATTTGGAACAGGGTCAACACGATATGCTTTCGCGCGGTATTTTTCTGAGGCTGTCAAACGGTCAGTCCAAACCACTGTCCATGTCGCTGTTGAACTTTCGCCAGCAACGGCAGCAGCAGCTTCAATAGGATCCACACCATCTTGCGGGCTAATACGAAACATCGCAATAATGTCGGTATCTTTGGGTTCATAATCTGGTTCCCAATACCCCATTTTGCGGTATTCCATAACGCCTGACTTGTAACGGTCCTTACCGGTTACAGTCTTTGCACCTTTATCCATGTCTTTTCCTTTCAGTTTTTAAGTCTGTCTCACTCCCAAATAAGGCCTAAGACAAACGTGACATTAAGATCTCTTGTTTTGGCACCTTTTTAAATGGCGGATCCCTTAAAGGGGGTCTAGCAACTTAAAAGTCACTAGACCAAACCATCATTTAAGATGCTGTTACCGGATCAAGCTCACCCGAGCTGTAGCGTTTTGCCATATCAGCCATAGGGATTGCTTTAATTTTAGAGGCATGGCCGGAGGTACCAAATGCCTCAAAACGATCCTCACAAACTTTTTGCATAGCTTCACGAGCTGGCAATAGAAATTTACGAGGGTCAAATTCTGTTTTCTTAGTCATTGCAACTTTGCGCATTGCACCAGTTGCTGCCATACGAAGGTCAGTATCAATGTTCACTTTACGAACACCAAATTTGATACCCTTCACGATTTCTTCGACTGGCACACCATAAGTTTGCGGCATCTCACCACCAAACTCATTGATGATATCTTGCAAGTCTTGCGGAACTGACGATGAGCCATGCATCACAATGTGAGTATTCGGCAAGCGCTTGTGAATTTCAGCAATTGTATCAATTGAAAGAATGTCGCCTGTAGGCGGACGTGTAAATTTGTAAGCACCGTGAGACGTACCAATCGCAACAGCAAGCGCGTCAACTTTCGTCTCGGTCACAAATTGAACAGCCTCTTCAGGGTCTGTTAAAAGTTGGTCTTTATCAAGCTCACCTTCAAACCCGTGACCATCTTCAGCTTCGCCTTTACCTGTCTCTAATGAACCAAGACAACCAAGCTCACCTTCAACAGACGCACCAACCATGTGCGCAAGGTCAGAAACTGTTTTTGTAATCCCGGCGTTATAATCATAATCAGCTGGAGTAGATGCATCTTCTTTTAAAGAGCCGTCCATCATCACAGATGTAAATCCATGTTGAATAGCAGATAAACAAGTCGCAGCATTATTACCGTGGTCTTGGTGCATACAAAGCGGAACATTCGGATAGATTTTATCAAGAGCATCAATCATATTCGCAAGCATAATGTCATGCGCGTAACCACGGGCACCACGGCTGGCTTGAATAATCACTGGGGCATCACATTTTTGGGCAGCATCCATAATTGCTTGACCCTGCTCCATGTTATTAATGTTAAAAGCAGGTACGCCAAAGTCTTGCTCGGCGGCATAATCAAGTAATTGTCTTAATGTAATTCTAGCCATTTCAATTTAACTCCTAAATCTTTTATTTCTTTAATGCGGCTCTAATCTTAAACGTAAAGATAATGATATTTTTAATCGTGTTTAAAACACTCCGGTTTGAATACAGCTCTCAGTTAAAATCAGCAATCATCAGCTCTCAAAAACCCAGCATTTCACCTAAAAAACATATTCCCTTTTTTTCTATCGTCTAAAATTATCGCCTATATGGGCGCTTAATTATTTTTAAGTTTTAGTCTCGTTTATTGGTCTCTCGTCAGAGCAACCACTCCTGGCAAAGCCCGACCTTCCAACCACTCGAGGAATGCTCCCCCAGCTGTAGAGACATAAGTAAAGTCATCAGTTACATTTGCTGAATTTAACGCAGCAACTGTGTCACCACCACCAGCAATTGTTGTTAACTGACCTTCAATTGTTGCTTGAGCAGCGGCTCGTGCCAAAGCAAACGTTCCTTCACCAAATGGCGAAATTTCAAAGGCACCAAGAGGGCCATTCCAAACAAGTGTTTTGCATGAAGAAAGTTTCTCAACCAATCCTGCAACCGATTGAGGACCTGCATCCAAAATCATCTTATCTTCAGGTACAGAATGAACATCAACCACATCGCTTGGAGCCCCTTCAGCAAATTCAGCTGAAACAACAACATCTGTCGGCAAAACAATCTTGCAACCACTTTCAGCAGCACGGCCAAGAATTTCCTCTACCGTATCAATATAGTCAGGTTCACAAAGAGACTTTCCAACTTGAACACCCTGAGCAAACAAGAATGTATTTGCCATACCGCCGCCAACAATCACCATATCAACTTTGTTAACAAGGTTCGTCAGCAATTGAATTTTGGTCGAAACTTTCGCACCCCCAACAACAGCTGCCACAGGGCGTTTCGGAGCTTCAAGCGCAGCTTTAAGCGCATTTACTTCAAGCATCATCAACGGGCCAGCAAAACTAGGCAAATGCCGAGCAATACCTTCAGTCGAAGCATGTGCTCTGTGAGACGTTGAAAACGCATCACTCACATACAAATCACCCAAAGCAACTAATTCCGCAATGAAAGCTGGATCATTATCCGTTTCACCCTTATGGAACCGCAAGTTTTCCAACACAGCAACATCACCGTTTGAAAGAGAAGCAACAACTGCTTCAGCCTTTTCACCAATACAATCAGGAGCAAAACTCACCTTAGTACCAGGAAGAAGCTCAGCAACTTTCTCAGCAACTGGTGCAAGTGATAGGGAGGGGTCCACTTGACCACCAGGGCGCCCAAAATGCGTCATGATAACAACGCGAGCACCGCGTTTTGTTAATTCACGAACAGTCGGTAAAAAGCGCTCAATTCGTGTCGCGTCAGAAATCACACCATTTTGCATCGGTACATTTAAATCAGCCCGAACCAGAACACGTTTTCCAACAACATCTGCATCATCGATTGTTTTTAATTTATCTAATGCCATTTCAGCCATAAATCTAATCTCCCCCCTTACGCATTGCCAGTTACGCGGCGTGCCGCATCAGCAACTTTTTCAGCTGTAATTCCAAAATGTTCATACAACTCATTCCAGGGACCAGAAGCACCAAAGCCACTCATGCCAATAAATTGACCATTAGATCCAAGCCACTTGCTCCATCCTTGCTCAACAGCAGCTTCAACACCAACACGCGGCGCATCACCAAGAACATTCCATTGATAATCAGAAGATTGAGCTTCAAACAATTCCCAACAAGGCAAGGAAACAACCGCAACCTTCAAGCCATCAGCTTCAAGAATTTTAGCAGCGTCCATAGCGATAGAAACTTCAGAGCCTGTGCCAATCAAAGTCACATCACGCTCGCCAGAAGCTTCTTTCAAAACATAACCACCCTTGGCAGATTTGTTTTCGTCTGTCGCATCATCACGCAAAAGCGGTAGGTTTTGACGAGTTAATGACATAATGGCTGGAGTTTTATCTTGCAGCACAAACGCTTCCCAACACTCAGCACACTCAACACTATCAGCGGGGCGAAACACATTAATGTTCGGCATTGCTCTGAGCGACGCTAGGTGCTCAACAGGCTGGTGCGTTGGGCCATCTTCACCAAGGCCAATAGAGTCGTGCGTCATAACATAACCAACAGCCTGTTCCATAAGAGCAGAAAGTCGAATGGCTCCCCGTGCATAGTCAGAGAAAACAAGAAACGTACCCGAGTAAGGTAAGAATCCACCATGCAAGGAGAGGCCATTCATCACAGCGCCCATGCCATGTTCGCGAACACCATAGTGTATATAATTGCCATCAAATTGCCCACGGTTAACAGGCTTATATTGATCAGTCTTTGTACCGTTAGATCCGGTCAAGTCAGCTGAGCCGCCAATCATGCCAGGGATAACCGGTAAAATATCATCAAGAACTTGCTTAGAAGAAACACGGGTTGCAAGAGCAGCACCGCCTTCAACAAACTTCTTCTTCGCAGTCACAACCGCATGTGACAGACTTTTCTTTACCGGCTCGCTCATCGGCGTAACAAGTTCAGCTTGGCCAGCCGGTGTTAAACCTGTGTAAGCTGAAAGCCAGGCATTGCGTTTATCAGCGCCTTTACGGCCAACACCGCGCCAAGCGTCTAAAACATCTTGTGGAACTTCAAACGGAGGGTGGTCCCAACCAAGTTTTTTGCGAGTTTCCGCAATTTCATCATCTCCAAGTGGAGCACCATGAGTTGCAGATGTCCCCTGTTTGTTTGGCGAACCGAAACCGATAATTGTCTTACAGGCGATTAGAGTTGGCTTGTCACTTGTTTTAGCTTCAGCAATCGCAGCTGAAACAGCCGCCATATCATGACCATCAACTGCTATGGTGTTCCAACCAGACGCTTCAAACCTTTTTCTCTGATCATCAGAGCAAGCCATATCTAAGGTGCCATCAATCGAAATGTTATTATCATCCCAAAGCACAATCAGTTTAGAAAGGCCTAAATGCCCAGCCATTGAAATAGCTTCTTGGCTAATGCCTTCCATCAGGCACCCGTCACCAGCAATCACATAAGTATAGTGATCAATTATGTAATCACCATATTTCTCATTTTGCAGACGCTCCGCAAGTGCCATACCAACAGCTGTGGTAATACCTTGGCCAAGTGGGCCCGTTGTTGTTTCAATACCAGGCAAGTGCCCATATTCAGGGTGACCAGCTGCAGGGCTACCAATTTGGCGGAAATTTTTAATCGTCTCAATATCAATGCCAGGATATCCTGCCAGATAGAGCAAAGAATAAACCAACATAGATCCATGACCAGCAGACATGATAAACCTGTCACGGTCATGCCAATCAGGGTTGGCAGCATCAAATTTCATATGATCTGCAAATAAAACCGTAGCAACATCGGCTAAGCCCATTGGCGCGCCAGGGTGACCCGATTTGGCTTTCTGTACTGCATCCATAGATAAAGCGCGGATTGCATTGGCCATTTTGGCTTTCAGTGCCATATCTAGCTCTTTATTCATTTCAACCGCTTCTCCCATGAGAAGGCCTCCTTATAAAAACTCAATTCCACCGTCAAACGATCTAGTATCAAAGCTAATTCAGGTCTGATTTATATGACCAGAAGATCTACATAAACGTCTCTGACGATAATAATTTGCATCCTATACTATGCCCTGAGGCCTCATGCACCCCCCAAAATCCCTCTTAACCTCAACTATTTAGCCAAAAGGAGCTGTTTTGGAGTGCTCGACTTAAATTGCATGCACACCAAGTGCCGCTTTCACCATGTGGAAAGCCACCAGAAGCTGTGTCAATGCAAGGGGATTACTCACTGATGAAGAGCCATCAACTTGTCCTAATTGATCTCGCAAATGACTAGCTTCCGGGATTAAATCCCATAATAAATTCTGTATTTTTGTGGCATGTTCATCTGAAATAGCACCATCAATTTCAAGCACATCAACCGGTTTACCATCAACATCGCGTGCCAGTTCAAGCATCAATCCATTATTATTTGCGCTTTCAAAAAGCGGTGAAAAGTCTGGATGAGGCAATGTCGGGCGCAAGATATGGCGCACATCCAAATGCGCATCATCACCGCCCTTTTCTGGCGTCTGAAAACGAATAACAATATCTGCAAAAGTCCGTTGCGGGCGAATAAAAGCGGGGCTATCAGCTTTGCGCTTTTCCAAAGAAGCAAGCACTTGCTCTTCTGTATACCCACGCTTGGTCGTATCGCGATTAACTTTCCATTTCACACGCAGATCTTCTTCAGGATCGAGATAAATCTTCACATCATAGCAATCACGCATTTCACGTGTTGTATAACCAAGCAAACCTTCCATAATAATATAATCACGAGGCTTTATATATTGAGGACGATCAAGCGTTCCGCCATCATGATTATAGATCGGCTTCAAAATTGGCTCGCCGCGACGAAGTGCACGCAAATGCTGACCAAGAATATCGATATAGTTGCCTTTAGGGTCCAACGCTGAAATACCATTTTTCGCACGCTCAACACGATCAAAAGCGTGATAGTCATCTGTACAAATAACAGTGCAACGATCTTCGCCCAAAATTTTAGCAACCCCAGCAGAAAGAGTTGTCTTACCCGTGGCACTATCTCCCACAACTCCCAATATAATCGGACGATCCAATATCTTCGGCATCATTTCAGTCCCCAGTTTCAGGGAAGCTCGCAAGATGTAATCTGCGCTTCCAGTTAATTTTATCATTTAAAACAATAAGATAGGGTTTTAACGGCTATCCAGAAAGGTCAAAAAGACCACAAAATTAATTCGGTGTATAAGTTGTCAAAACCTGACGCTCATTTGTCTCGCCAGTGACCATCAAGGTCTGCATTCGAAACCCACCATTAAATCTTTCAACACCATCCAGCATCAAGCCTGTTGTGATACCGGTTGCACAAAAAAATAAATCATCGGAAGAAACCAGCTCTTCAATTTTGTACCATTTAGAGGTATCCAGTTGAGCTTCTCTCACAGCAATAGCTTCCGTTTGAAGTTGCGGGTCAATCCGTCCCATAAACTCACCGCCCAAAGCTCTAATCGCAACAGCCGACATAATTCCTTCAGGCGTGCCACCTGTACCCATCAAACAATCAACACCGCTCTCCGGGATTGCCGCCAATAACGCACCAGCAACATCACCAGCCGGGTAAAGCAATGCACGTGCTCCTGAATCATGGATTTCTTGGATCATTTGACGATGACGAGGTTTCTCAAGCACATAAACAGTGATGTCAGACACATCTTTTTTTAAGCACTTGGCCAAAACTTTAATCTTCTCTTCGACAGACCAATTAGGATCAATCTCACCCTTGGCTTCGGCTGGAGCTGCAAATTTTTCCATGTAAAAAGCTGGGCCCGGGTCCATCATGCTACCGCGAGGGGCAATCGCAATTACCGCTAAGGCATTGGTCAAACCTTTAGCCAGATAACTTGTCCCCTCAACAGGGTCAACAGCAATATCAGCTTTAAAATCAGCACCAGGTTGGCCAACGATCTCACCATTATAAAGTTGAGGGGCTTCATCTTTTTCCCCTTCACCAATAACAACCAAACCTTCAAGTTCAATTTGCTGCAAGGCGGTACGCATAGCGTCGACCGCGGCACCATCACCGCGCTCTTTATCACCGCGGCCTATCCAATCAAAAGCAGCTCGCGCAGCATCTTCAGTAACTTTCCTCAGACCGAAAATTAGTTCTGGTCTGGCGCGTCCGGCGCTTGTCATCATGGTAGTTCCCCGAGCTCTTCCAAAAAAGAATATTCACAAACTAAAAGTTGAAAATTCTTTTTAATTTTCTTTGCAAAGGCTTAGACGCCCTCTTTGGATTAAAGCTATAATCTTTGACCAAAGTGCAAAACATGCCTCCAGGTAGGGGTTGCCTACCCATATGGGTAGGTTTTAGCACTTTTTTAACAGTTTTCGCAAAAAAACAAAGCAACTGCACCTTTTTTTGATGAGAGAATAAGCACGTCGAGAACAAACAAAATCAATAACTTAACTAAGAAAAAGTCAAATCATTCATTTCATTTAATAAAAATTGAAAAATTATAGAAAATAGATGGGAAAAAACTACACCAGACCAGAAACGGGGTTATTAACCAGGTCAGAGGCCCCTTCATTGTAGTAAAGAGCAACCGCTTCAGAACGATTGCGAACATTTAATTTTGAATAAACATTCCGAAGGTGAAATTTCACCGTATTTTGAGAAATCGCCATCACATCAGCCAATTCTTGGTTGGTCATGCCAAGGCTTAATTTCTCAAGCATTAAACTTTCTCTATTCGTCAGGGAATTCAAAAGACTAGGGTCATGTTGCTTGCCCATAAAAGGAAACACCATCGATCCACGCGCAACACTATCTAAAACATAAAGCAAGCGCTCAGGCGGCTCAGCCTTAGAAAAATAAGCATAAGCCCCTAGCTCCATTGCCTCTCGTGGCACAACATCCCCAATATCACCGGTATAAACCACAACCTTGGGACTATCAGTTCTTTTTGATAAAGCCTCTAATAATTCCCGTCCATTGCAATAAGGCATAATCCAACCGGTTATAACAATATCAACTGAAAGCATTTCTAAACCATCAAGTAAGCGCGCACCATCATGGGCAGAGGCAACAACATCAAAACGGCCATCCTCATCAAACAAGGAGCGCAAACCACGCACAACCAACGGGTTTTTGTCCACAACAGCCACGCGAACAGGATAATTAACCTTCATCCCCAAACCCATAGTGCACCGCCTCCTTAACGTTAGCCCTCTTAAAGTTAGTATGAGACCATCAAATCAATTTATTCGATAAAATAAAATTATAGCATACTCACACCCAATCTTTCGGCATCAGTATTACAAATGAGTTGATAGTTAATGGAAGGGATTTATTCGCACAAAAATTTTCTAAGGAATTGATTTTGATAACAAAACACAAACAACAGCAAAATAGCCGCATGTCTCATAAAACCATAAAACTCAAGCTGCTCCCTCCAAAACAACTCAAACAGGCATTATGAATAATACAAATAAATCTTGAACTCTAAGAATAAACAAAAGCACAAAGGTGAGTAAAGTGTACAAATCAGCACACTTCATTGCCAAATTTTTCGTTGGTTGCTGTTCAGCAAACTGAAGGAACGTTAAAAAGAGAAGCACTAAAAAAGAAACTAAAACTTAAGAGTGGCAGGCTTTAGCCGATGCAACACATTGAAATTGATATTTGGTCTTTCTCACGCATTTAATCGCGGTCTCCTTGGCCAAACTCCAGTCAGACCATTCAGCACCATATGACCCTTCAACAAGTAACTTCCAACCTGACTGAGCTTCAATCCGCGCCTTTGCAGCTGACCCGCGCCGTGCCCCCCAACCTGTCGTCATCTCTTCCTTACAAGTTCCTTTTGTAGCTACCAC
Source organism: Hyphomicrobiales bacterium 4NK60-0047b (assembly GCA_040367435.1). Classification (NCBI taxonomy): domain Bacteria; kingdom Pseudomonadati; phylum Pseudomonadota; class Alphaproteobacteria; order Hyphomicrobiales; species Hyphomicrobiales bacterium 4NK60-0047b. The sequence goes on from BAABWY010000001.1 coordinate 626,515, forward strand.
TGGTTTAACAGATTTACAGGGTCTGGCAGTTCTGGTGCACTCCCATTTCCCTTTGTTTTCTCCGCTCATTAGGTCAATACAAACAAGTTTGCGCTCAGTCGCAGCTGACCAGGCCATATAGTCAGCACCATGCTTTTCTTTCACTGACGCTTTCCAGGTAAAAAAGGCATTCGCTCTCGCAAGCTCACCAATCGAAGAGGCTTTACCAGTAGCTGAAAACGCTTCCGTAAGACATTGCTTTTCATCAGCATTAGCTGGAGAATTAAGCGCTGGAATCACAAACGCAAACAACATAACCACAGCAAAAATCATCAAAAAATTGCCAACCAAACGATCCATAAAACAGCACTCCCAGCTAGATCCAGCCTCAAAATAACAGATAAACGCTTATTGCACGAGAATAAGATGCACGGCCTCATAATATTGCCTAACATCAACCTATTCCAGTTTTTTTTCAAACTGTACACCAATCATTTAGTCGCCTTTGACCCAACGTCATTTATGAACCAAAGAAAAAGGCCCGTACTAGCCCCAGTGTGCCGAACATTCATATCAAAATAAAAACAGGCACTCCCACTTTGAGAGCGCCTGTTCATTAAAACTAGTTTTTTATTAATTTAGAAAACAGCGCGGTTGCTAGATCGCACTTAAATTTGAGCCAACAGCTTTTTCCTGTCGCGCAATCATGCCATTCAACGCGCCTATATAAGCCCTGGCAGATGCCACCATTGTATCCGTGTCAGCACTGCGACCAGTGGATGTAAACCCATCCTGTTCAAGACGAACCATAACATCAGCTTGCGCATCAGTTCCTTCCGTCACAGCCATCACCTGATAAAGCGGCAACCGTGCTTCATGGGGAACAATCTCGCGAATGGCGTTAAAAATCGCATCAACCGGACCATCACCACCAGATTCGCGCGTACTTTCCTCACCTTCAACATCAAGCGTAACTGTTGCTTTTTGCGGTCCACCTGTTCCAGCATAAACCGTTAATGAAACAAGTTTAATTGGCGCGTTTTCACTTGAAACTTCATCATCAACAAGCGCAATTAAATCCTCATCAAAGACTTGTTTTTTCTTATCTGCTAAATCTTTAAACCGTTGAAAGGCTTCTTGAAACGCATTGTCACCAAGTTCATACCCTAAATCTTTCAACTTCTCTTTAAAGGCATGGCGCCCTGAGTGCTTGCCCATCACCAAAGAAGAAGCACGCAACCCAACAGATTCAGGTGTCATAATTTCATAGGTCTGGTTATTCTTAAGCATCCCATCCTGGTGGATGCCAGATTCATGAGCAAACGCATTTTGCCCAACAATCGCTTTGTTATATTGAACAGGAAACCCGGATACAGCAGAGACCAAGCGAGACGCCTTTGTAATATGAACCGGGTCAACATTAGTCCAGAAAGGCAACACGTCAGAGCGTGTGTCCATTCCCATCACCACTTCTTCCAAAGCGGCATTACCAGCCCGCTCACCCATACCATTGATCGTACATTCAATTTGACGCGCACCAGCACGAACACCAGCCAAAGAATTCGCAACAGCCAAACCCAAATCATTATGACAGTGGGTCGACAAAATCACGTCATCAGCGCCAGGTACTTTATCAACAAGCATCTTAATCAATTCAAAATATTCCTCTGGCACAGTATAACCAACTGTATCCGGGATATTAATCGTAGTAGCACCTGCCTTGATGGCTGCTTCCACACAACTACATAAAAAATCCTGATCTGTCCGTGTCGCATCTTCCGCAGACCATTCAACATTATCTGTATATTTTCGCGCCCTTGTCACAGATTGCGTCACCGCCTCAAGCACAGCTTCAGGCTCCATCTGCAATTTATATTTCATATGAAGTGGGCTGGTCGAAATAAACGTATGAATGCGCGACTGCTTTGCTGGCGCCAAAGCTTCACCCGCGCGATCAATGTCTTTATTGGATGCGCGAGACAACCCGCAAACAACAGAGTTTTTCACAATTTTAGCAATTTCCATAACCGCTTCAAAATCGCCATTCGAAGCAATTGGAAAACCAGCCTCAATCACATCAACACCCATTTCATCAAGCACTTCAGCAACTTGAAGCTTTTCGCTTAATGTCATAGACGCTCCGGGGCTTTGCTCACCATCGCGCAATGTCGTATCAAAAATCACAATTTTGTCTTGTGAATTTCTGCGGGTTTCTTGATTGTTATCAGTCATTATTCTTGTCCTAAATAATCTTGAAGAATAAGCATTGCGACACAAATATATTTTCTCAGAAAATTATATCACTGAAAAAATGAAGGTCTCTTTATAACTTGATTTTACAACACTCATTCAAATTGGATTTCTCAAAATCACAGCTCTTTGTGATTTAACTTAATTCATCTCCCCTAAGGCAACAGCTTATGATGTCTGTTGAGCCCAGGGGCTAATAAGAGAGAGACCAAGAATGAGCAGCAGGCCCAAAAGAAGACCTTCAGATGCTAAAAGCATAACAGTTGTAATTGTTGCGAAAACAACCAAACTCAAAAAAGCTTTAGAGAATAGAATGCCTTTAGAAAAAATCATCAAAGATTTTCCCTTTAAAAAGGCTGCAAATAATGCGCCTGAAATGATGCTATGAGAGATCACAGCCATTTCAAAAATTCTCCATAAGTTTGCTTTAAACGGTAATATAACCAAACAAAGACAATATTTCCAGTCTCTTTTCAATTCAATCGAAGAAAACTTAAAAGTCCGTCAAATAAGAAACTTTAACGTGAAGAGAGTACAATAGTGAGCTCTGAAAATCACACTTCAGAAGAAGCTCTCAAACCTTCGCCACAATCCTTTGACATGTAATTTAAAGCAGTTTTATAAGTGATAACTAAATGAATTCAACAAACTAACTGTAAAACAGTCTTTCACCATTAAGAGACTGGCACAATTAAAAGTAAAAGCTCAAAGCATGGAAGCGTAGTACAATGAGTAGTCCCAAAGGTCATATCCCAACTGAAAAATTAGACGACTTACTCCACAGTGTGATGGAATGGGCCGATCACGCTCAAATTGATGGAGAGCCTCTACAACATTCAGAGGAAAGCAACAATCCAAACCAAAAAACCTCAAACAATGCTCCGTCAGGAAAAGCTATGCAAAAAAAGAAGCCTTTTTTCAGTAATTTCGGAAATATTGTAACAACCCTGGTTTCGGCCATTGCTTTAATTTTTTCTGGCTACAGCTTTTACGAAACGGTCTTAAAAGAAGCACAATTAAAAATTTACGCACCAGCTCTGGTTCATATGTACCGCAAGGACTTCAGAGACGTCCTAGCAATCCCACTTACGATTTCAAATGATGGCGCAAAGCGCGGCACAATCCTTTCAATCGATCTAAAAGTCACCAATATTGACACCGGCGAGAACAAAACCTTTGAAAATTTATATTTCGGAAACAACCCAAAAGACACAAGCCGCATCTTTACACCGCTCACAATGTCAGGTCGCTCCAGTAAATCTGAAGTGATAATGTTTTTCGCAGATCGTGCCGGTGCATTTTTCAAAACAACCGGTGGTGTAAAATCAAATCTAAAATTTGATCTAAAAATCAATACAGACAATACTGAATATCTTTTTAAACCCAAGCAGCAACCGACCTTAAGTTTTAATATGACCGCAACATTCATCCAATCATTCCGCTCAATGGAATCGGGTGTTCCGACCGTTTATTATAAAAGCAAAGCTGCGAAGGCAAAAAAATCAGATCAAGAAAAAAAGTCTCCTGAAATCAAAAAACCTGTGCCAGAAAAAATTGAAGAAAAACCAAAAGATATAAAAACAAACGAATAAGTCTAAGCCTCATCAAAAAAGGCGCCTCAAATTAGTTTGAGACGCCTTTTTGCATTTATAACTTTATAAGCTCGTAATCTAACAAATTAATTCTAAAAACGTCCCAAAGACATCTTTAGTAAAAAACCTTCTATTTCTTGCAGAACTTAGCCCAGCTAATGCAAGTCACGCCATCAGAGCCAGATGTGCATTTGTATTTCTCATTCTTCACGCTGTAGCCATCAACAACACCTGTGGCAACCCAGCCTGGCCATACCCCCCAGCTCACAGCCTGCACCATGGTTTCCATAGCAAACCACTTAGCAGAAGCCTTCGAATATGAAGTTGCTTGTGCTGATTTAGAAACACAACCAGCTTGAGCAACACCAAATGATGCCACAAGCAACGAAAGCGCAAGCGCACCAGACTTAATCCCCGAACGTATAGACATATAACTCTCCATTAAAATGAACCAAAAGATCGTAAACGAATACGTAATTATTAAAGTACAAAAATAACACAATTGCTATCATGATAAAAAAAGTTAACAAAAACAAATGCTGCAAAGCGGCATTTTAAAACAACCCTCATAAAAAAACATATTAAAAAGCGTCAGAATGCCGCGCCGCAGAAGTCGTCACATCCCCAAAAAGGCCACATTTCGCCCACCTCAGGGTCCTAAGGGGCTAAAAAAGCCATGCATTTTATGCATAGCTGCCTTGCAGCATTTTCACTTGCGCTCACTGAGGAAAAGGGGCATATTACTAAGCATAGAGATTAACAAACAGTTCTTAACTGTGTTGATCTTGAAGGTTTCTTCCCTCCCCAGAATACCTTCTATTCAGCTTCTTAATTTAAGAAGCACCCTATATACCAGGTCAGAAATGACCTGGTTTTTTTTTACTCAATCCAATAAGCTTCAAAAAATCTCCAAGCAAATATCGCTTTAAATTAATTAATCTCTTGAATTCCCCTTTATTGAAAAAGCCTCATATGCCAAACTGCGCATGGATTAGGTCATCAATTTATGCTTATGGCCGAAATACGCCTTAAAGCCATCCAGCAAAATACCCTAGAGCGCTTAGCACGTAAAAGTGGATTCCGGTTTTAAGAATTTGCGGATGCTTTGTGGGCATCTGAAACATAAAATTGACAAGCTGAAACAAAAAGATAGAGCATATCCTTGAACTCAATAAAAAGTGATATACTCTAAAAATTAAGACAGGCAATATGACAGATATCTCAGAAGCTTTCGCAAATGCCTTTCATCTCATAATATCTGCAGATAAGAACTTGGTAGAAATCATTCTTCTTTCTCTCAAGGTTAATTTAATTGCAATCTTCATTTCTTGTGTCATAGGCCTCTCAATTGGTGCACTCCTGGCGGTTTATAGGTTCAAAGGCCGCACAATATGCCTCATCACCTTAAGTGCACTCATGGGCCTCCCCCCAGTTGTAGTCGGATTAATAGTTTATATTTTCCTCTCAAATTCAGGTCCCCTTGGCATACTTGGGCTTCTCTACACACCAACAGCCATGATCATAGCCCAATCAATTTTAATCACGCCCATCATTGCCGCCCTCACACGGCAAACTTTAGAAGTCATGTACAACGAATATGACGAACAATTACAATCTTTGGGGGTCAGTAAATTGGCCATGGCCAAAACATTGCTATGGGATGGACGTTATCAACTCACCACAGTCGTGCTAGCCGGTTTTGGTAGAGCCTTGGCCGAAGTCGGTGCCGTAATGATTGTCGGCGGTAACATCAATCACCTTACACGGATTATGACCACTGCCATCGCTCTTGAAACATCGAAGGGAAACTTAAGCTTAGCACTCGGCCTTGGCATCATACTTATTATCTTGTCTTTCATCGTCAACGGGCTGGTTTACGCCATCAACCTCACTGCGGAGCGTCAAGCATATGCCTAAGATACCCCCTAAGCTTGAAACAAAACAAAAGTTGAACCTCTTTCCACTCAAGGTGGATAGTTTAGTACTCGAGGCAAACGGAAAAAAACTCATCAACAACCTCAGCTTTAAAATTGAAATTGACGGAATAACCGCTTTGATGGGACCAAATGGAGCAGGCAAAAGTTTAACCCTAAGGCTACTACACAACCTCATTAATAAAACATCTGGCACGATCAGCTGGAATAATGAAACCAATCAACAACTCATTCAAAACGCCCAAGCCATGGTGTTTCAAAAACCAGTGTTGCTCCGCCGTTCTGTCATAGAAAACCTGCGCTATAATTTACATGTCAAAAAAATTACAAACAAAACAAAACAATCAGAATTGATAGATGAAGCGTTAACAAGAGCCGGACTAGAGGAACAAGCAAACAGCCCTGCCCGTCGTCTCTCAGGCGGGGAACAACAAAAACTAGCCATGGCCCGCGCCCTCATGACCAAACCAGCAATTCTTTTTTTGGATGAACCAACCGCCAGTCTTGACCCAAACGCAACACTCGTCATTGAAGGTTTGATTAAAGCAGCTAACAAGCAAGGAACAAAAATTATCTTAATCACTCATGACATAGGGCAAGCCAAAAGATTGGCTGAAGAAATTTTGTTTTTAACGGATGGGCAAGTAAGCGAACAAGGGAATGCACTGGACCTAATCAACACCCCTAAGACAAAATCAGCAAAGCAATATTTTTCCGGTGAAATAGTCACATAAAATCGACAGAACAACCAACGCCAGACCGTATAATAAATTCAACTGTTTCAGAAAACACAATTAAATTAAACAGGACGAATTAAATGAGATGGCTTATCCCACCAGTGCTAGTCACGCTTTGCCTCATCATCATGGTCACCCTAGAATATTCTATTCCAATTGAAGCAATATTCGCGGCAAAATCAATCTCACTCATAAGCTTACCCCTTATAATTATCGGACTAAGTTTCATCCTCATCACAGCTTACAATTTCAAAAAAATCCAAACAAATATCCACACCTTTAACGAACCGGACAAACTGGTCACATCTGGCTTATTTAAACTAAGCCGTAATCCAATCTACCTCGGATTTTTGCTAATACTTATTGGTGCAGCCATATTACTGAATGCCATCAGCACATTGATCGGACCAGTTATTTTCTTCCTTACCGCAAATTTTTGGTACATCCCATTCGAGGAAAAAGCAGCTGAAGAACAATTTGGTCAAGATTATCTTGTGTTTAAAAACAAAGTACGGCGCTGGCTCTAAAACTAAAAAAACACTCCGTAAACCGATCCCAATTAACATCAGCCATTTGTCAAAATACAAAAAAAGCCCCACAACAAATGCAGGGCTTTTTTCATTTATTAAACATTTACAAGCAACTAGATATCCAAGTCAGTTGCATATTCTGCATTTTCAGAAATAAATTCAAAGCGAGCTTCAGGTTTTGAGCCCATCAATTTTTCAACACTTTGCAGCGTAATTTCTTCATCTTCAGTGATTTCCACCTTCAATAGAATCCGGCTTTGCCGGTTCATCGTGGTTTCTTTCAATTGAGCGGCCATCATTTCACCAAGACCTTTAAATCGAGATATCTCAATCTTACCGCGGCTAGAAAATTCTTTATCAAGCAATTCATCTTTATGCTCATCATCGCGTGCATAAAGCGTCTTCGCTCCTTGTGCAATTTTATAAAGCGGCGGCATCGCCAAATAAAGATGCCCCGTTCGCACAAGTTCGGGCATTTGCCGATAGAAGAACGTAATCAACAAGGAGGCAATGTGCGCCCCATCAACGTCCGCATCCGTCATGATGATAACTTTATCATAGCGTAAATCATCAAGAACAAAACCACGCCCCATGCCACAACCCAGCGCCTGCACAAGATCAGAAAGCAATTGGTTTTGCGCTAACTTTGCAGAACTTGCATTCGCAACATTCAAGATTTTACCGCGCAGAGGAAGAACAGCTTGCAATTTCCGATCACGCGCCTGCTTGGCAGACCCCCCCGCACTATCACCCTCCACAATAAAGATTTCAGTATCTTCACGTGAATTAGCAGAACAATCTGCAAGTTTACCAGGCAAGCGTAATTTCCGAGTTGCGGTTTTACGGTTGATTTCTTTTTCGCGCTTGCGGCGAAGTCTTTCTTCAGCCCGATCAATAACCCACTCAAGCAATTTCGCACTTTCAGCTGTATGAGTGCTCAACCAATGATCAAACTCATCCCGAATTGCATTTTCAACAATTCGAGCGGCTTCAACAGTCGCAAGCTTATCTTTTGTCTGGCCTTGAAATTCAGGTTCGCGAATAAAAACAGAAAGCATCGCCCCCATGCTAACAAGCACGTCATCAGCCGTAATTTGAGCGGCCTTCTTATTGCCGACCCGCTCACCATGCGCACGGAGCCCTTTTGTCAGCGCTGCCCGCAAGCCGTTTTCATGCGTACCACCTTCTTGAGTTGGCACCGTGTTACAATAAGAATTTAAAAACCCATCTCGGTTCGCAATCCAGCAAAGTGCCCACTCAAGTGAGCCGTGCCCTTCTTTAGTTTCAATTTTGCCGGCAAAAAGCGTGCTAGCAACAAGCGCTGCACCTTCAACACGCACTGAGAGAAAATCTTTCAAACCACCCGGAAAGTGAAAAACAGCCTCACTTGGAGTGGCATCTTTCTCACCCAGCAATTCAGGTGCACAAAACCAGCGTATCTCAACACCACCAAACAAATAAGCTTTCGAACGTGCCATCTTAAAGAGAATTGCTGGCTTGAATTTAGCACCCTTGCCAAAAATTTCTTCATCAGGAATGAAGCGAACTTTCGTACCACGGCGATTTTTAATAGCCCCTAGTTTTTCTAAGCCACCTTGGGCAAGGCCACGCGAAAAAGTCTGTTTGTAAAGTTGCTGTCCCCGAGCAACTTCAACTTCCAGAATTTCTGAAAGCGCGTTCACAACAGACACACCAACACCGTGCAAACCGCCAGATGTCGCATAAACCTTACTATCAAACTTACCGCCCGCGTGGAGCGTAGTCATAATCACTTCTAACGCGGATTTATCTTTAAACTTAGGATGCGGATCAACAGGAATACCCCTGCCATTATCAGAAACAATCAGAGCGCCATCAGCTTCTAGGCGAACTTCAATCCAGTTCGCATGGCCAGCAACAGCTTCGTCCATAGAGTTATCAATGATCTCGGCGAACAAATGATGCAGAGCTTTTTCATCCGTACCACCTATATACATACCAGGGCGACGGCGCACCGGCTCAAGCCCTTCAAGAACTTCAATATCAGCTGCGGTATAATCAGCTTCCCCCCGATTAGCAGCTACAGCTTTATCTTTTTTTGAAGCAGCTTTAGGTGAAGCTTTCTTTTTTTGTGTATTCTTTTCAGTTTTAGCAGTCACTAACTCTACTTTCTTCAAATCTAAATTTTTTAAAGGCTCACTATTATTTTGCCCACTCTTATGCTGTGTACTTTTTCCAACCTCATCCAATAAATCAGGTTGTTCTTCGGCCCCCGATACAACAGGTTGTTCCTGCTCCCTAACTGAAGGCTCAACAGATTCACTAGGAGACGTACCAGTTGATTTAGCAACCGCGCCTTTTGCAACAGACCCTTTTAATACAGAGCCAAGCCTTGAAAACAAATCCCGCGCCATTAGGGTGCCCCTCAATCGTCTGTCTCCCAGACCTCGATCACTTGTCTCCAAAGTGACAATTTAATGGAAGGTTTGAGAATGGAAATGGAAGACAACTATTAAAGACAGCTCAATCTCTCATGGCTGCATTAACAGACCTGCGCCTTCCATGCGAATCATTTTATTTTACGACAATTAGATTAAATTGTGCGAGCGGCCATTCTGCAACTAACGTAAATTTATGGCATTAAATAGAAAAACACTCAAAATTTCTCCCATCCTACCCTTTAAAGGGAACAACAAAACACAACCACCTAGAGAGCTGAACTGCTTCCCAAATACTCTATTTTATCAAAAATTCAGGCAATTTTAGCAATTTGCACCCAATTCAAGCGAATTTAATTTGTCATTTACCTGAAAAAAAGCCATACAAATCGTCAAAATATCTGCAGCAGAAGTAAGCCATGGCTAAAAAGCAATGAATAAAGAGCTATTTTCTGTTCAAAGACTGTTAAATCGGGTTTAAACCTGTTAAAGACAGACAAATTTGTAAAAAATGGTTTTCTGAGCACAGACTTTGCATTGAAGCATTTGGTTTTGAAAATAAAGTTAGCTGTATCAATTAAATCAAAAGATAAAGAGCAACGCGCTATAATCTTCGATTACAAATAATCGAATTAATAAGATTTATAATAGCGCACTGAATGAAAGAGACCGGACCAAATAGGTCAGGATCAATTGTCATATGACATTTAAAGAGCTGAATTTAAGCGAAAATATATTATCAGCCGTTGAAAGCGCTGGTTACGATAGCCCAACCCCAATTCAAAAAGCAGCCATTCCACCTGCCATTGATGGGAAAGATGTGCTGGGCATAGCACAAACAGGCACAGGTAAAACAGCCTCTTTCACCATTCCCATGCTGACAAAACTTGAGCGCGGCCGAGCACGAGCGCGCATGCCAAGATCCTTAATCCTTGCACCAACCCGTGAACTGGCGGCACAAGTAGCAGAAAGTTTTGAACAACTTGGCAAAAATCATAAACTAACAATCGCGCTTCTCATTGGTGGCGTCTCATTTGAAGAACAATTCAAAAAACTCGATAGAGGCGCAGACGTCTTAATTGCAACGCCCGGTCGCCTGATGGATCATTTTAGCCGTGGTAAAATACTATTAACTGGTGTTGAAATCCTCGTAATAGATGAAGCTGATCGCATGTTAGATATGGGTTTCATTGATGACATCAAAAAAATATGTGGCCTACTGCCTCCCAAAAGGCAAACAATGTTTTTTTCAGCCACTATGCCACCCGAAATTCAAAAATTCACACAAGAATTTCTAAAATCTCCTGTAAAGGTTGAGATAGAACGTCAAAGCAGCACTGCCAGTACAATTACTCAGCGTTTTCAATTTCTTAACTGTGATGAAAAAGCAAAACGAGAAGAATTCCGCAAAGCTATTAATGAGCATGAAATTGAAAATGCCATTATCTTTTGTAATAGAAAACGTGATGTAGAAATCCTCTACAAATCCATGTCAAAACACAAATATAGTGTTGGTGCCCTACATGGCGATATGGATCAACGCCAGCGAATGATCACTTTAGAAAAATTCAGAAACGGTGAAATAACATTTCTTGTCGCAAGCGATGTTGCCGCCAGAGGTTTAGATATTCCAAATGTCGGTCATGTTTTCAACTTCGACATTCCTATTCATGCCGAAGATTATATCCACCGCATCGGCAGAACAGGACGTGCAGGGCGTAAAGGCTATGCTGCATCATTAATTACACCAAGTGACAAAAAATACCTTGATGCCATCTTAGAACTTTCAAAAGATACCCCCGTTTGGATTGGTGAAGAACCAACGGAGCAAGATTTTAAATCTCGCGGTCGTGGGCAAAGAGGAAACAGAGGTAGAAATACAACTAATAGCAAACAATCAAACAGAAGTTCTAAGAATAAAACTCAAGAAAATTCGATTGATGGAAAAGCTAAACAAGATTTAACAAACAACTTAAATGATCAGGAAATTACAAGCACCGATCAAAATCAGCAAAAAAGTCCAATTAATCGCAAAAAAACTACTACGAAAAAAAGTAATACAACAAAACAAAATAGCAAAACTGGTGAAAGCAAAAACTCAACACCACCTCCCCCTAAAAAGAAAACAAATGAACCAATTTTAGGTATGGGAGACCATGTACCAGCATTCATGCTAAGGTCAGTTTCAAAAAACAAGAGCTAAAAGAAAATAACTATAAAAAACAATAGATTGCAAAAAAGCTCAGTATACCGACGAGTATTCAATTTCTGATAGATATTGCACAAGCGATAGAATCTGTTAAAAATTAAAAATTAAACGATTATTAATGCCTGTGCTAATAATATTTTAGACTAATTTAACTCTATAAAAACAATAATGGTCAAAACAAATAATCGAAATTTATAGCATTTGATGTGAAATTTAGGTAAGCCCGTGACCGACAATCAAGATAAAAATAATTCGCACGAAAGAAGCGTCTCTATCGGAGAGAAGGCTCTTGGTTATATAAAGTATAACCAATCGTCAGCCGCTCCGGATGGTTATGAGCTATGGTACAATTATGCCAGTGGCCTAAAACCTGAATTAAACAATCAAATAAAAACCCTTTTGTCTGAACAACCACGCATCAAGCAAGACCAACTCGACGAGCTATATACAACACATTTCAATGCCTCTGAAGTTGATGACCGGATGGAAGAAATCAGCTCACAAGTAGCTGTCGAATTAAACGAAGTTATGGAGATGGTTGGCAGCTCACTCCAAAACACAGAAAGCTATAGTGAAAGTTTAGAAATCTTCACAAGCGAACTGAAAGACATTAAAGACGAAGGTTCCCTGCGCATGATGATCTCATCAATGGCAGCAGCCACCTTTGAAATGGCACAAAATACAAAAGAGCTTGAGAGCAATCTTGCAAACTCAAAAAATCAAATCATGAACCTTAATAAGGACATTGAAACGATCAAAGCAGAATCTATGACAGATGCTCTAACAGCGATCGCCAATCGTAAGAAATTTGATATCACACTACAAAAAGAAATTACATCATCTATGGATACTGGCGAACCGTTATGTTTGGTTCTTGGAGATATAGATCATTTCAAAGCCTTCAATGATAATCACGGCCACCAAACTGGAGACCAGGTTCTAAGGTTAGTAGCCAATATTCTAAAAACCAATGTAAAGGGTAAAGATCTAGCTGCTCGTTATGGCGGTGAAGAGTTTGCCATCATCCTACCTCAAACCAATTTGGATAACGCAGTTACAGTCGCAGAACAAATTCGCAAAGCTGTGATGAATAAAGAGCTGATTAAAAAATCAACTGGTAAAAAACTCGGCCGAGTTACAATGTCTCTCGGCATAGCGCAATTTACAAATTCAGATACCATTGAAAGCATTATCGCTCGAGCCGATAAGTGTCTTTATGCTGCCAAAGATGCAGGAAGAAACAACGTACAAACTGAATTAAGTGAAGCAGCCCCAGTTGCAGCGGCGCAATAACATAGCCTAAAAAATTGAACTTTCTTTTTAAAACTTAATTCCCAGCCTTAACAGACGCCACAAATTTCTCAGCCATTTCTTCCGAAACAGGAGTGATGGCAACAGATTCGCCGCATCCACATGCGCTTGTTTGATTAGGGTTATTAAACACAAATCCAGAAGAGAGTTTACTCACTTCATAATCCATCTCGGTTCCGAGGAGGAATAAAATAGCCTTAGGATCAATGACAATTTTAATCCCGCGATCTTCAATCACATCAGAACCATCTGTAATGCTCTCAGCATAATCAAGCGTATACTCCATGCCAGCGCAGCCACCATTTTTCACACCAATCTTCAAGCCAGCAATTGCTTTATCAGAATTCTCAATAATTTCCTGAACACGTGTCGCGGCAGCTTGCGTCACTGTCATAACTTTTGGAAGCGGACGGCTCATCTTTTATTCCTTTATTCCCAAACCATAAAATAACAATAGATAGTTTGACCAAAATTCTTAAAAACCAATGCGAAGAAGATAAAAACAAAAAGGGCTAGCCCTAAAACATGTTCAAAGCAAAACGCGCTTCTTCAGACATCATGCTCATGTCCCAAGGAGGATCAAATGTTAGTTCAACCTTGGCCTTTTTAACGCCCTCAACACCAACAACAGCATTCACAACCCATTCAGGCATCTCACCCGCAACTGGGCAACCGGGTGTTGTCAACGTCATATCCACATGAACAGAGCGGTCATTCTCAATATCTACTTTATAGATAAGACCTAATTCATAAATATCAACCGGAATCTCTGGGTCATAAACCGTCTTAATCGCAGCTATAATATCATTTGTAAGTCGCTTAATCTCATCTTCAGGGATCGGAGGAAACTCATCCTTTGAAGCAGCAGCTTCAACCTCAGCCATATGTCCACTTGTCGCCTGCTCTCCACCGACTGCATCACTAGACTCTGACGAATTCAAAGCCTGATTGGCCGCCTTCATCTCATCAAGTTCATGGTTTGATGTTTCATCACTCATATTCAAAATTCCTCAAAATTGCATATCTTTAAGAAAGGAGAAACTCCCTTGCAATTTAATTCTTATCCAAAAAATTCAGCACATTTCTTAAGCCCAACAACAAGCGCATCTATATCAGCTCTATTATTATAAAGCGCTAAAGATGCACGGCAAGTAGACGTCACCTCAAAGCGAGCCAACAATGGCTCAGCACAATGGGTCCCAGCCCGAACAGCAATCCCAGAGCGATCAATAAGCGTGCTCACATCGTGCGCATGAACACCATTTAACTCAAAAGAAAAAATCCCGCCCTTATTCTCAGCAGTACCAATCACGCGTAAAAAATCTAAACTCTCAAGTTGGTCAGTCGCATAAGCCGTTAACTCATCTTCATGGGCTTTAATCGCATCGCGACCAATTGATTGAATGTAATCAATCGCAGCCCCCAAACCAATCGCCTGGACAATTGGCGGCGTGCCGGCTTCAAAGCGATGGGGCGGATGACCATAAGTGATTGTCTCAGTTGAGACTGTGTCAATCATCTCACCGCCGCCCATATAGGGAGACATTTTCTCCAACAATTCCATCTTACCATATAATACGCCAATACCAGAAGGTCCATAAAGCTTATGTCCAGTAAAGACATAGAAATCAGCGCCTAAGTCGACAACATCAACGGGCATGTGCACCACACCTTGACTACCATCAACCAAAACTTTAATGCCCCGCTCATGCGCAAGTTTGGTAATTTCCTTAATCGGCACAACAGTGCCAAGAACATTCGACATTTGAGTAATGGCAATGAGTTTTGTCCGTTCCGTCAACAATGCCTCAAACTCATCAAGCAGGAAATTACCCTGATCATCAACAGGCGCCCATTTTAATTGAGCCCCCTTACGCTCACGTAAAAAATGCCACGGCACAATGTTAGAATGATGCTCCATGATAGAAAGAACGATCTCATCGCCCTCTCCTATTTCATCAAGGCCAAGAGAGTTCGCCACCAAGTTAATCGCTTCCGTGGCATTCTTCGTGAAAATGATTTCATTTTCAGAACCAGCATTTATAAAGGTCTGCACCTTACGGCGCGCCTCTTCAAAATGCTCAGTTGCAGTATTGCTTAAATAATGAAGGCCGCGATGAACATTCGCATACTCAGCAGAATAAGCTTGCTCAATCGCTTTTAAAACTGATGTCGGTTTCTGAGCAGACGCACCATTGTCTAAATAGACCAAAGGCTTGCCATAAACCTCTCTCGACAAAATCGGAAAATCTTGTCTAATGGTTTCAACATCAAACGTTGTTTTCGCTGTATCCAACAAATCAGTTCACCTTTAAAAAAATCAAATGTAAAAAGCTGGGGCTCAACAATGAACCCCAGCACTTATTTAAGCTTTTTCGTACCAAGCTAACGTTTGGTCAATCACATAATCACGAAGCGTATCATTTTCAATCAACTCAAGTGCTTCACCAACAAAGGCCTGAATAAGTAAAGCTCTAGCTTCAGCATCTGCAATGCCTCTTGCCTTTAGATAGAACAACAACTCATCATCAATTTGGCCCGTTGTGGCACCGTGCCCACAAAGCACGTCATCCGCATAAATTTCAAGCTCAGGCTTTGAATCAAATTCAGCTGACTCAGATAGCAAGAGCGCCTTGCTCATCATTTCACCATCGGTTTTCTGAGCGCCCGGTTGAACAACAACCTTCCCTTGAAATACAGCCCGGCCTTCATCATCAAGCACAGTTTTAAAAAGTTCACGGCTCTCACAAGCCAAAGCCGCGTGATCCATAACCAAAGTCATGTCTGCATGAGACTTGCCACTAAGCAAAGCAACACCAGAAATATCAGCTTTCGCCTCATCACCATCATAGCGAATTTCAACTTGGTTGCGTGTCAGTCCACCATCTAAAGTGGCTTGAAACAAGCCGTAGTCAGATTCCTTACCAAGCTTACCAATCACATTCGAGAGGTGAACACTCTCGACATGGTCATTGTTAAATTTAACGTGGCGCACTTTCGCCCAGTCACCAACCAAAACTTCTGTCACCAGGTTGGTTTGCGACGCCTGGTTCTGAAGAGAAAGATGACTTTCAATAATCTCAACATTGGCACCCGCGCCAATATCAAAAAACAACCGCGAAGCAACAGAGCTCTCACTTGAAGCTGTAGAGACAAAAATCAAATGAATTGGTTTGCTCACGTCTTGGCGCTCAGCAATTTTAATAGCAGCACCGCCTTGCATAAGCACAAGGTTCAAAGCCTGCACAGCATCACGTTCTTTTTGTTGCACAGTTCCAATTGGCTTCACCCAGCTTACATCATCTGCTAATGCAGCTTTTAATGAGAGTATCTCGACACCCTCACCAACTGAAAGGTCCGAGAGACCTTCATTAAGTTGCCCATCAACAAACACAAGAGGCTGCGTAGAAAGCTCAGCCAAATCAGATCCAAGCAGCTCATTAATCTGAGCTTGCGTAATGTCACCCTGATCAACAGGCTGAAACGCCACTTTCATAGCCGCTTTAAGGTCAGTATATTTCCATTCTTCAACCCGCCGATTAGGCAAGCCCAGCGCTTGAAATTCAGCACGCGCTTTATCTTGTAAATCTTTCAACCAAGACGGGCCTTCCAGCGGGGCATCTTGGCTTAAAGAGATCAGGCCATTTTCAGCCTCTGTTCTAACAAGTTCCATTTAACACTCTCCAGGTAAAACGCTAATTAAGCCAATTCTTCGTCATATTCAGCATAACCAGCATCTTCAAGTTCAAGAGCCAATTCTTTACCGCCCGTACGTGCAATCTTGCCATCAGACATCACATGCACTTTATCCGGTACGATATAGTTCAACAGGCGTTGATAGTGAGTGATAACAAGCATAGAGCGTGTCTCTGAGCGAAGCGCATTCACACCTTCAGATACGATACGAAGCGCATCAATATCCAAACCACTATCTGTCTCATCAAGAATGCACATGCCGGGGTCAAGCAACGCCATTTGCAAAATTTCCATGCGCTTCTTCTCGCCGCCAGAAAAGCCAACATTAAGCCCGCGCTTCAGCATTTCAGGTTTCACGCCCAAATCTTTCGCTTTAGCTTGAATAAGTTTCATCATGTCAGGAATAGACAGTTCCTCTTGTTCCCGCTCTTTACGAACCGCATTAATAGCTGTGCGCAAAAATGTCATGGTCGCAACACCAGGAATTTCAATCGGATATTGAAACGCAAGAAACAATCCAGCAGCAACCCGCTCAGCTGGGTCCATCTCTAAAATGCTTTCACCATTATAAAGAATATCACCCTCGGTGATGTCATACTCATCCTTACCCGCAATCACATATGAAAGCGTCGATTTACCAGAGCCATTTGGCCCCATAATCGCATGCACTTCACCATCAGGAATAACCAGATCAATACCATTTAGAATAGGTTGACCTTCAACTTCTACATGTAAATTTTTAATCTCTAACATAAATCTATGTCCGTCTATTTATCTGTTTTTTCCAGCTAAGCTGGATTAATAATCTATCTTTAATGAAACGCTAATCAGCTCTAACCAACAGAACCCTCTAGGCTAATGCCAATCAGTCTCTGGGTTTCAGCCATGAATTCCATCGGTAATTTTTGAATTACTTCTCGTGCAAATCCGTTCACGATAAGTGCCACGGCTTCTTCTTCGTTTAGCCCGCGCGCTTGCGCATAAAACATCTGGTCATCAGAAATTTTAGACGTGGTCGCTTCATGTTCAAAAGTTGCCGAAGAGTTCTTCGCTTCAATATAAGGCACAGTGTGAGCCGAACATTGATCACCAATTAGCAAACTATCGCACTGCGTAAAGTTTCGCGCCCCTGAGGCTTTCTTGTGCGCAGAAACCAATCCACGATAAGTGTTCGAAGACTTACCCGCAGAAATACCCTTCGAGATAATCCGGCTGGATGTGTTCTTGCCCAAATGGATCATCTTGGTACCACTATCCACTTGCTGCATCCCATTAGAGATCGCAATTGAATAAAACTCACCTTGAGAATTATCGCCGCGCAAAATACAGCTTGGATATTTCCAGGTGATCGCAGACCCAGTCTCAACTTGTGTCCAGGAAATTTTAGAATTATCCCCACGGCAATCACCGCGCTTGGTCACAAAGTTATAAACCCCGCCCTTGCCATCTTTGTCACCAGGGTACCAGTTCTGAACGGTCGAGTATTTGATCTCAGCATCATCCAAAGCAATAAGCTCAACAACAGCTGCGTGTAGCTGGTTCTCATCGCGCATCGGCGCTGTACAACCTTCAAGATAGCTTACATAAGAGCCCTTATCCGCAATGATAAGCGTGCGCTCAAATTGACCAGTGTTCTCTTCATTAATCCGGAAGTAAGTAGAGAGTTCCATCGGGCAACGCACCCCTGGTGGAATGTAAACAAAGCTACCATCAGAGAAAACAGCGGAGTTCAAAGTGGCATAAAAATTATCCGACTTCGGCACAACAGTGCCAAGATACTTTTTCACCAATTCAGGGTGCTCTTTAATCGCTTCAGAAATCGAGCAAAAAATCACACCAGCTTTCGCCAGTTCTTCCTTAAATGTGGTCACAACAGAAACACTGTCAAACACCACATCCATGGCAACTTTCGCACCCTCAACACCAGCAAGCACAGCCTGCTCTTTCAAAGGAATACCAAGTTTTTCATAGGTCGCTAATAATTCTGGATCAACCTCATCAAGGCTTTTAGGCCCTTCAGTAGACTTAGGTGCGGCATAATAATAAAGGTCTTGAAAGTTAGGTTTTTCATACTCAACCTTCGCCCATTCTGGCTCCTTCATTGTCAACCAGCGCTCATAAGCATCAAGACGCCACTCAAGCATCCACTCAGGCTCATCTTTTTTGGCTGAGATGAATTTTACAATATCTTCATTCAAACCTTTTGGCGCTTTCACTGTTTCAATATCAGTGGTGAAGCCATATTTGTACTTGTCTAAATCGAGCTCTTTAACGTGATCGATTGTTTCTTTTACTGCTGCCATTATCGCCTCCAATAGGCCGTCTTATAAATTATATTTAAAATCTAAATTCAAAAAAACTATATTCTTGTTATGCGGCATGCCCTCTCTTCTTGGCACGAGTATAAATACCCTCCCACGCCTCTAAAAAACGTTCCACATCATCAGCACCACTTCCCCAACCAAGAGAAATTCGAAGCGCTGCAAAACTAATATTTTCTTTAACAGCCATTGCTTTTAAAACATGCGAATGATCAACCTTGCCTGAAGAACAAGCCGAGCCTGAGCTCACAGATACATTCATCAAATCCAATTGAATAACTTGCGTCTCCGCTGAAAACCCAGGTACAGCAAAACAACAAACATTTCCCAAGCGAGACACACCTTTCCCAAAAACAACTGCATCGGGTGAAATTTCCAGCAAACCAGTCTCTAATTGATCGCGTAAATCTCTAATTCGCGCCTGGTCCGCAGCAAAACTTTCACTTACCGCAGCAGCAGCAGCTCCAAAACCCACAATGCCGGCCATATTCTCAGTGCCACCACGTCGCTTAAGTTCCTGACCACCACCAGTTACAAGAGGATCCCTTAAAACAATAGAAGCATCTTTCAAGATAAGCGCTCCAACCCCCTGCGGACCACCAATTTTATGAGCCGAAACAGAAATCAAATCAGCATTCGTCATAGGGAGCAATAAAGGCATTTTGCCAAGCACCTGAACACAATCAGAATGAAGCAATCCACCAGCTTCATGAACAATCTCAGCAATCTCGGCAATCGGCTGAACGATGCCGGTTTCATTATTTGCCGCCATAACAGAAACCAAAAGAGGCTTTATTTCTTTTTTATTTGGCTCATTTTTATTGGTCTCATCGACAGCCTCTTCAGTACTAAGCAACTCAGCACGAAGCCATTCAACATCAATGATGCCATCCCTGGTCACCGGGATCACAGTAATCTTATCTTTATCAAACCGCATACCGTTCAAAACAGAAGGATGCTCAATCGCAGAAACATAAAGCCGGGCTTGCGGCTGTAAATTTTTTGGAAACAAACTCGGCGTTAACGCCAAATTATTCGCCTCAGTTCCCCCTGAAGTAAAAATAACATCTTGCGCGCGAGCACCCACCATATTTGCAATGGCCTCACGTGAAGCTTCAATACGTCCATGCACATCACGCCCTTGATTATGCACGCTGGATCCATTCCCAAAAACATTAAAAGCCTCAATCATTGCTTTTTTAGCTGGTTCGAGTAACGGTGCCGAAGCATTATAATCCAGATAAACGCGATCCATCACAACTGCTCCTCTTTTAAAGGAGTTTTATTTAATGAAGGCAATTCATCCTCAGCTGTAGCTTCAAAGATTTTTATAGTTTCAACAAACTCAGAAGCAGACAAAACCACATCAGCCAAACTGGTTTTCTTTAAAAAATCTTTTATGTGCAAGCCCAAATCTTGCCAAAGCCCATGGGTTAAACAACGCTGCCCAGCAACACAGCCCCCCACATCATTTAATGAACAGCGCGTCATCTGCACAGGTTCTTCAACAGCTTCCATAATTTCTAAAATGGAAATTTCAGCTGAATCACGCGCTAACATATAACCACCACCAGGCCCCCGGCTACTAGTCACCAACCCAGCGCGGCGCAATTTCATAAAGATCTGTTCTAAAAATGCTTGTGAAATGGCCTGACGTTCAGATACCTGCGAAATAGCCCGAGGTTTTAATGATTGAGCCGGATCAAGCCGCGCAGCTTCATCTGCCAAATCAGCCATAGCCATCACAGCATAGCGACCTTTAGAACTTAATTGCATATGTGGACTTCGATCCTGTTCTCTGGTTTATTCCCCACAACGTAAGTTTTAAGGGGGAGCAAAATAAAAAAAGCTGGAAAAAAAATTCAAAACAGCCTAATTTGAAATCATTCTAAACTAGAAATATAATTCCCGACCCTGGAAGTCAAGTATTCTATTAAGAGATTTAGGCATATTTTTTTATGCGCCATAATATTTTCTTTGGCTTTATCGCCCGAACTTGCTAGGAACAGATGGTACGAAGTATCAAACAGGACGAAATCAAGCTAAGATATGCCTGAAGTTATTATAAACGGCCCAGCAGGGCGCCTAGAAGCCCGCTACCACCATAATAAAGCCAGCGATTCACCTATCGCCATCCTTTTACACCCTCATCCGCAGTTTGGCGGAACAATGAACAATCAAATTGTTTATAACCTATATTACACATATGTAGAGCGTGGATTTTCCGTCCTACGTTTCAATTTTCGATCGGTTGGGCGCAGTCAAGGTGTCTTTGATAACGGGCCAGGCGAATTATCAGATGCAGCAAGTTGTTTGGATTGGCTACAAACACAAAACCCAGATGCACGCACTTGCTGGATTGCCGGTGCCTCTTTCGGTGCATGGATTTCAATGCAACTTCTTATGAGACGACCTGAAATTGACGGGTTTATTTCAGTAGCGCCGCCAGCCAATCTTTATGATTTCAGCTTCCTGGCACCGTGCCCTTCTTCTGGCCTCATTGTAAATGGCGCCGCAGACAGAGTGGCTCCGGCCCAATCTGTGACAGATTTGGTCAGCCGTCTCAAAACTCAAAAAGGCATCGTTATCACTCACGATGTTTTGGAAGACGCCAACCACTTCTTTGAAGGTAAAATGGATAATTTAATGGAAAGCATTGATAATTATCTGGATCTAAGATTAGGCGTAACACCTAAAATGCTAATTGAAAAAGATGATTAAGCAAACTTAAGATCGTTTAATTGAATAACTCTAAGGCTGCTTTAGTTTTGAAAGCAGCCTTAGCTTAAAACAAAACCTCGAGAACAAAAGCAAAGACTAAAAAACAAAACCGCCCCCTTGATGGTTGCGCATCACATCAAGCAGTAGTACAAAACTATAGCCTTGACGCAGCAAAAACTCCCACAACTTAAGTCAAAACAATAATAAGCAGGGAAGCAAAGACAGTGGATGAACGCCAGGAAAAGTTACAATGGCTAAAACATGCCCTCCTTGAAACAGGGTTAAAAGCATCCCCTTTCGCTGAAAAAGCTGGCGTTGCTCCAGCAACACTAACAAAATTTCTAAAAACACCAGATAGCATCACCCCTCCTAGTGACCGCATTATGAAAACATTGGCCGAAGCCCATGATTTATCGGGTTATGGCTATGATGGTCAACCACCTGAAACAGGCTTTAAAGAAGAAGGAAGCCATCCTTTAAGCCCTTCAGATGTTGGTGAGGAAGAATATGAACGGTTAAAAAAACTCATAGGCAACATTGAAAGCAGCACCTCTGAAGGTGCTGAAAACTTTCATGTTATTGAAGGAAATGGCCTGGAAAACCTCCATATAAAACATGGAGATATCGTCTACATTAACCACAACAGACTGCCAAAAGAAAATGATATTGTCTGCCTCTCACTTCGAGACGAAGAGAATTTCACAGCAAAAACAATATTCAGGCTTTACGTCCCTTCAGGCTCAGTCACAGCTTGTATTACCGCCACAAACGACCCAACGATCTCCAATAAAGTTATATTCGTTGATGGGATTAACGTCAAAATATATGGCGTCGTAGAAAAAATTGTCAGAAATCTTTAAAAACCAACCCGTCAAATTTTATTTTTAAATTTTATTATTGATTATTAAAAACAACTATTGTACTGTGCAAGGACAAATTGCGCAGAGGTATTATGTTGTTGCGTTTTATCAAAAAGAGGGAGCAAACCCCTGTTTAAAAGCAACAAAACAACCAAAGAAATACCTAGAAATCAAATAATTCCATTAAAATATTCAGCTCAAATAACATTGTCATGAATTACTGGCAATATTTAACACTCAATATTTAGTATGTATTTTTAAAATTAAACTTTCCTGATACCTTCGCCAAGCAAAAAAGACAAACTTTAAGTCCTTAAAAATCTAGCGATTTATAAAAGGGTCCAAAATGAAATCAGATTTTGAAAATTCAATCTTGCAAATTACAGCAAAAATTGTGGAGGCATTTGTCAAAAACAATGAAATTCCTCAAGAAGAATTACCAGCCTTCATTCAAAATCTCTACGCTGATCTCTTTAGAGAGCTGGAGGCCCTAAGCACGGTCAAGAAAAAACCAAAAGTAACAAAAAAAATGCTTGAAACCCTACTCGATAAAATAGAAGACGACAAAAAATATTACATCCTAAGTGATTTAGACTTAAAAAAGATCCTATTTTATCATTGATAAAACTTAGCCTAAATCAGGCCTGTTTCCCCAGAGAGTACGCCACCCGAAACAGGTTTTGAAACGCCCGTTGTACGTGGATAGCTAAATGGAAGATCACTAAGATGCCGTACAGCTAAAAATCCAAAAGCCTCGGCTTCCATAGCTTCACTCTGCCACCCTAAATTTTCTGAAACAGTCAAATCCCGTGCCACAGCGCAAGATAGACGACGCATAAGCTCTTTATTATAAGCCCCGCCACCAACAATAATCCAATGCTTTGGCGTGGCATCCATAAATGCTTTAGACATAGCAATTGTTTGAGCTGTTATTTCAGTCAATGTAGCCGCACCATCTTCTAAAGATAAATGCTCTAAATTGGGAACTTTAAATTGGTCCCTATCAAGGGATTTAGGAGGAAGAGATTTAAAATACGCCTCATTTAAAAACGTCCGAATAATCTTATCATCGGCTATCCCAGAGGCAGCATAACGCCCTCCCTCATCCATCAACTCCCCTGTATGAGCCTCAACCCAATCATTTACCAATGCATTACCCGGACCAGTATCAAAAGCAAGCATATCCGGAAGGCATTGCCGGTTATTAGCAATTAAACCAGTTTCATTACCAGCACCACCAACATAAGTTACATTGGCAACACCGCCAATATTCACAACAGCAACAGGCAAACTCAACTTCCCCTCACTAACCAAAGAATGAACTAACGCATGATGATACACAGGCACCATCGGGGCACCTTGACCGCCATACTCCATATCTTTTGAGCGAAAATCATAAACGACGGGAATTTCAAGCTCTGTAGAAAGCTTCTCACCATCACCAACTTGAAGGGTAAAACTCGCATCAGGCTCGTGAAACAGCGTTTGCCCATGAAACCCAACAACATCGATCTGATCAGCCCTTCTTCCGGCCTTTTTAAGTAATTCTTCAACAGCAAAGCGATGCTTCTCCCTGACCAAACCTTCAACAGAAGAGGCAATCTCCAGCCGTTGGTCATGGTCGCAAACAGACGCCACTTTTCGCATAGCACTTTTGAGCATATCTTGTTCAGATATCTCGTAAGGCACAAAACAATAAGGGCCCTTTGAAAAAATGCGCTCACCATCAGTCTCTATTAAAGCTGCATCAACCCCATCACAAGATGTCCCACTCATCAAACCAATTGCAACTTTTGAAACTAATTTCATGTCTTACCCTTCCAAATTTTCATATCTTACCCCCAAATTTTTCAGGTCTTACCCCATTGACAAAGGTGTGATAATTTCCCAATCAACTTATAAGCAAATTTACAAGGGGCAACTTACAAGTGCCTGGCCCCAATTTAGTCGACACAAAAAAACTCAAACATAAATGCAAAGCCAAAAGCCTCATGTCAAAATACCAATCAGATTTCTTAAACATTCTATCAAGCCGCGGCTTTATACACCAGTGCTCCGATGAAACGGCCCTTGATAAAAAATTGTCAGAAGGCCCAATAACAGCTTATATCGGCTTCGATTGCACAGCGAAAAGCCTGCATGTTGGCAGCTTACTTCCCATCATGATGCTCTACTGGTTGCAACAAACAGGTTCAAAACCCGTTGTATTAATGGGAGGGGGCACCACGCAAATTGGCGATCCATCAGGCAAAGACGCAGCTCGTCAACTTCTCACACTAGACATCATAGAAGAAAACAAAACTGGCATTCGCCAAGTGTTTGATCAATTCCTTACCTTTGGTGAGGAAAAAAATAACGCCATCATGACAGATAATGCCAACTGGCTGATGGACATAAATTATGTCAACTTCCTAAGAGATGTCGGACGTCATTTTTCCATCAATAGAATGCTCAGCTTTGACAGTGTCAAACAACGCCTAGAGCGCGAACAGCCTTTGTCATTCCTAGAATTTAACTACATGATTTTCCAAGCCTATGATTTTGCAGAACTTTACAAAAAAGAAAACTGCATTCTACAAATGGGCGGCTCCGACCAATGGGGAAATATCGTCAATGGCATTGATTTAGGCCGCCGGCTACATGGAGCTGAATTATATGGCCTAACGGCTCCATTACTCACCACCTCAAGTGGAGCTAAAATGGGCAAAACAGCCGACGGTGCCGTCTGGCTAAATGCCGACATGCTCTCTCCATATGATTATTGGCAATATTGGCGCAACACTGAAGACGCAGATGTCGGACGGTTTTTAAAACTCTTCACGATCCTACCACTAGAAGAAATTGAAAAATTGGAAAGTTTAGAGGGCGCTGAAATTAACGAAGCCAAAAAAATTCTGGCCTTCGAAGCAACAAAAATGCTCCACGGTGAAGAAGAAGCACAAAAAGCAGCGGAAACAGCAAAAACAACATTTGAAAAAGGACAATTGAGCGAAGACTTACCTCAAATTAAAATCACATCAGAAGATATCCAAGAAGGCCTCCCTATTTTAAATGCCATAACAAAAGCAGGCCTCGCCGGATCAAATGGAGAAGCAAGACGCCACATTAAAGGCAATGCTATTAAGTTAAATGATGAAAAAATCAGTGATGATAAATTTAAAATCACACAAGACGATTTTAATGAAGGAGGAAGTGCTAAACTGTCCTTTGGTAAAAAACGTCACATCTTACTAACACTATCTTCTTAAGAGTGAGCAATTTAAACCCTTTCACAAAAGCCCACTATCCCAAAAGCTAGGTGGCTGCTAAATTAGGTACGAATAGGGATTAAATTCTAACCAAACTAAAATAACAGTAAAAGGAATAGTCCAATTAAAACCATCTTATTTGACATTAATGAAACTGTTCTTGACCTCGAGGGACTGCGCGCCCTTTTTAACACACAGTTTAAAGGGGAAATCACTGTAGAACATTGGTTTTCAACCTTACTGCATAGCTCAACGATAGCAGCCCTAACCGACATTGAAACAACATTTGCCCAGCTGGCAAAAATTTCTTTGGCAAAAATAGTTCAAACTCAAAATAAACAACCTGTTATAGAAAGACGTGAAATTCGCGGGAACTTAGCCAAAGAAGATGGCGAAAAATTCATTAACCAAACTTTAGAAAAAATGGCAACTCTGCAAGCCCACAAAGACGTAATACCTGCTCTTCAAATTTTAAAAGAAAACGGTTTCAAAACGGTTGCTTTCAGTAATTCGTCTTCAAAATTAATTCAAAACCAAATCAAAAATTCTGGATTAGACACCTACTTCGATGAGATCATCTCTGTTGAAAGCACAGGGAGTTTCAAACCACACGAAAAAGTTTATCGCTTTGCAGCGGTGAAATTAGCAGAACCAATAGAAAATTTACGTCTCATCGCTTGCCACGATTGGGATACACACGGCGCTTTATCAGCAGGCATGAAAGCCGCTTACTTAAACAGAAGCCAAACCGCCTATAACCCTCTATATCAAAAAACAGATATTAAGGGAGATACCATGATTGAAATTGCCGAAAGAATAGTGACAATACATAAACAAAGAGAGCAGAAAACTTAAAATATAAATTTGAGGCGTTCAGAACAATAAACAAAAATTCTAATTCAATGTTTTAAGATCAGTTTTTCTCACTGCGCCGTCTCACTGAAGACGCACTCGTTTCTGGAGAGAGTTTATTCAAATCCTCTCTCTTTTTTTTACGTCTAATTACAGAAGAGGCACTTGAATCTAATTTACCTCTATTGCCCGTTTTCTTATTTGGACGCACCTTAATGTTCTGCCCCCCCTGCTCAAACTCGAAAATTTGACGAAACACACCAGGTGCAACAAGAGACATCGGGTTAACTAAAACCTGCGGATTTTTCGTACTACCATAAATACCAAAAGTAATACCAAGCATGCCCTCACCGCGGCGACCAACAAGAATATCACCCAATACTGGAACCGCACCAACAGCAGCGTTCAAACCATAGAGTGGGATGTAAGTTCCCCCTAAACGCAAACGTTCTTTATCAAAGTCAATACTCCCCCGCATCGTGGCACCAAGCAACTCTCCCTTAACCTGACTATCATGCAAAATAAATTGTCCCTGACCAATAGAAAATGGTGCCACCAATCGAGTAAATTTAACAACGTCCTGCCCACTAGAAGCTTGCCCACTTTTCCCCTTGGAAATATTCGACAGCACTTCTTTAACAACAGGGTCAGAAGCAATTGAAAATCTAGTGATAATCAACTCACCCGTTTGCGCCGCCAGTTGACGCTTCCCAACATTATAGCGAACCCTGAGTTGTCCTTGACCACCAAGCATATTCGGATAGAAACCAACAAACCGAAGCGCCTCCCCCGTATCACTACTACGCAGCCGAATAACAGGATCAGTATTTTTCTGACTAACCAAATTGCCCGTTAAACTTCCACCATTTAAGAGTGTCCCCTTAATAACAAAATTTGTCAGAAGGTCACCGCGTCGGCTCATATCAATTTTAAAACGACTAAGCTTGGATTGTTTCCAGCCCAAAACCGTACCAAATTTGGCTTTCAAATCGATACCTTTAGAAAGTTCATTCCTCTTCTGACCAGCCCCAACGGAACCTGTTCGTAACAAAGATTTTAAAAGACCACGTCCATCAAATGTTTTACCACCAGCAGTGATTTTCCAAATTTTCCTATCACTCAAAACGCCCGTCACATGAATATTTGAGAGAACTTTGTAAGATATATTCGGGAAAGAAAATGAAGTAACCTGGTGAGATTTATCCATTTCAACTTGGCCACGAACAGTCAGATCCCTCCCATCAAGTTTCACATCCCGAAGAGACGTCCCCCCAATTTTATTAGAAACTATATCAAGGTTTAAAGTCGCAGGAACACCAGCATCTTTCTTCCATCCCAAATGTTTAGCATGAAGAGACGCCTTACTTAAATCAGCCAAAACATGAATATCAAAGTCATCATGAGTTTTCTCTTTAATAAGCATCTCAACCGGAACCGCACCAGCTATAAAACTATTCACAGGAAGGCCTAGCTGGTTCCTATCAGCATCATCATAAGTTCCAGTGATTTTTAATTGATCCGCGTGAGCGTCTCTCCCTTGAAACTTGCGGTCCCACTCTAGCTTAGAAGCAACACCATTAATCAAAACATCTCCCTTGGCCTCAATATAGTTTTTACCAAGAGTAAATTTCACCAATCCATTACTAAGCTTAAACTTACCAAACTGAGCTTTAAGAGAAGCAAGTTTCATCTGCCCATTTACAACAACATCTTTCGGGTCAACATCTTCTGTAAGCGGCAAGTTAACTTTTAACGTCCCAGTTAACTCTCCATCTAAATATTTCGCATGATCGCTGAGCGTACGTTTTTGTAAAAAAGGTTCACGTTTTAAGAGCTCGTCCATAAACTGTGTATTCGTTTTTAACTTAAATTCAATAACGCCATCCGGCCCTGTAGGCTCATAATCTGGGATCGTTAATTTGCCATCATTAAATTCAATTAAGCGCCCTTTTCCCAATGAAGAACGTCCACGCTTCATAAAAGCAACAAGACGTTTTCCTTTGATTTGCAAGCTAGCTCCGTTCGTCTGAATTACCATCGGGTCATCAAAAACCGTAAAGGTCAAATCCTGAACTTCTAAATCCATAGATGGTAAAGAAACATCAGATTTTGCCTCACCAGCAAGAAGAGCACGTTTTCCAAAGTCTGGTGCTTGCAAAGCCAAGCGAGCATTTGTAATCAACCCACCCTTAACATTTTTAAAAACCCAATCTCTGCTTTCCTGATTAAACCCTTCAGGCCAAATAGATTTGAGCAAATTAGTCGTTACATTGCTCACCCGACCACGAAGCACAGCCGGGTACCCAAGAGATCCATCATGGGCTAAAATGATTTGTCCCTGACCAATTTTTGCACGAAACTCATCAATCACAACCGGCGCACGAGAGCCAAACAAACGCCCCGAAAAATTAAACTCATCAATCGCGCTCCCATTTACATCAGAATAATCAGAAACAATTTCGCCCGATGTTGAATAAAGTTGGAAACGCCAATCTGGGAATTCATTTTTTTGATTGTCACGCCAGACATCACCTTTAAGAGAGATATTACCATTTGGATAAAACAATTCACCTTGCCTCAAAACAATGTGTTTTGCCCCAGGCTCCATATCAAAAACGAAAGCGCCGCGTGTAATAGCAAACCGTGGTCCATCATCTCCCAAAACACCAATATAACCATCAGATAAAGCAACTTTTAAATTACCCGATGTTAGACCTTCATTCAGATCAATACGTGCCGTCATATCCCCTGAAACACCAAGCTGAACTGCTCGTAAAGATTCCAAGATAGGAACAAGTGAGGAAAGTTCAGAAGGTATAACATTTTGCAACCGAGTTTTTAAATCAACATACTGCTCACCTTCTTGATGAGTGAAAGAAACCCAAAGCGCAGCACCAGGAGAACTCACATGCTCAATCACCCCATTACCAATAATTTTTTTATCGCCCTTCGGATCATATTGCAGTGAAAATGTCGGAACAGTCCAAACATCACCTTTATCTTCTTTTCCTTCATGAAGAACAACAGAAGCATTCCGAACACCAATATGAGAAAGTGGTAAGGTTAGACGCAATTCCTTATGTGCTTTAGCAAGTCCCTCTTTTGCCAGATCGCCTATACGTGCAAAATCAACCGGCATACCATCAGGGTTTAGTGAATCTAATCCTTCACGTTCTTGACCATTACTCTCAGAAGAAACATCAGAATTAAGGGGTTCATTCCGAGCTTTGCCACGCCAAAATGTCCATTCACGTTGTTCATTACGTACAAAATGAACCTCTGGAGAAAGAATATTAATACTACTCGGCTCAACCTGACCTATGAGCAACGGGAAAAATTTCAAACCAACACCAATTTCCGGTGTAGCAGCAATCTTATTTCCAGATGTATCACGAAGGTTTAAATTCACCAGGCGAACAAAAAAGCCTCCATTTTGCACATCTCTTTGCAAAAGCGCTTCATCAATACGAATAGTCCCTCCGGAAAAAGCGTCAGACAAAGATGTCTCAATGGACGATTTTAAAAAATTAACCGGTAAAGATCGGAACCCCAGTGCATAATAAGAGGCAGAAATCAAAAGTGCTGTGAAAAAGAAAAAACCAAAAGTAAAACCTATAAGCCTGCGTGAACCTGATTTCTTTTTGTTAGATAATTTATCAGCACAAGCATCACCACAAACCAAAGCGCAATGCCCAATCATTGAAATCCAACGATGAAAAGTCCCACCGATTTTACAACAGATTGACTTAAATGAAGAAGCGCCGGTACCATTAACATTCACAGCCTGTTCACCACTTGCACCATCTTGTTGAGCAGAGTTTGAGGCAAAGGAAGAATTATGTTCGTTTTGAAATCCTTGAGGGCTACCCTCTTGCAACTGCCCTCGTTGCGGTATTTTATCATTTGAATGATAGCTCTGTTGAGAGTGAGAAGCCTGCTGGTCAACAGAACCTACCCGCTGTCCATCATCAGTTTGGGAGTGCCCCGCCTGAGAATGATCCGCTTGTGAATGAATTTTGCGAACCCAAGAGGGTGGATTATTATGATTTTCATCGTTCATAAATATCTAATAACTCTAATCATGCCAAACTTTTTAGGGGCTTAAAATCCCAGAATAGATAGCGTCAAAATTTAAAACTTTATAGTAATTTTACATCCAAACAAGACATTAAATTTACAAACTGAAGAAATCTATTCTCCACAACTTAAGAAGTATTAAATCTATGAAATGAGCTGTAAAAAATGAAAAAACAACCCAGTTTAAAATTTTAATACCCTTAATAAACATCAATAAAAAAACAAGCCAAACCAAGACTGCCTCAATTGAAAAACTATTTAAATTTCGTCGTGAAAAAATACTTAAAACTGCTAAACAAATTACAGTGCACCCAATAAGGTAGAAACACTAACAAACAATCAAGACCAAACCATGACCTAAGATTCAAAAAAGCTTCTCGGTTATGAATGGTCTCTTAAATAAAATTAGGATAGGCAAATGCTGGATATCGGAAACAAGGCACCCAATTTTAAACTGCCAAACAAAGATGGAAATACAATCTCACTTAAAGACTTCAAAGGCAAAAATGTTATAGTCTACTTCTACCCCAAAGACCTAACACCAGGTTGCACCAAACAAGCCATTTCATTTACAGAATATTCTGAAGAATTTGCCAAACGAGAAACCGTCATTATTGGAATTTCACCAGATAGTAGCGCTTCACATGAAAAATTTACTAAAAAACACAATCTCAACCTCATTCTTTTGGCCGATGAAGAAAAACAAGCAATAGAATCATATGGGGTCTGGAAAGAGAAAAAAATGTATGGCCGCACCTTCATGGGGGTGGAGCGATCAACATTTCTTGTGGATAGCACTGGCACTGTTCAGGCCATTTGGAGAAAAGTAAAAGTAGCAAAACACATCAAAGAAATTCTAGAAGAGCTAGATAAATAATTCATTTAAAAGCAATAAGTTACAGCAGTAAGCGCAAAATGTGCATTATCTAATTACACAGGAAAACAATAAAAACATATCTCAAAATCCATCATAAAAATGATACACAGCCACCAAAACCGCCTCAACCATAACAAAATTATCGCCACTCTCTTCAGACATTCTTGACGCTCAACATACAAACATGCTTAAGATGGAGCATAGAGTGACTAAAGCAAACGTTGAACTAAACCCGAGAATTTGAGTTAAACTGTCATAGTTAAAACAACTATTATGATTATGAAACTCAAGCGGTTGAAGATGTTTGAATTTTTGGGATTATGTGTATTTTAAAAGAGTATAATGTGTCTCTTTAATGGGATAATATGTCTCCTTAAAGAGTAAGTTCTCTAAGTTCTGGAAGATTATAGAGTTAAATTAACTTAAAAATCGAAAGAAACTTTGAAAACTCATCACAACAATCATTATTATGTGGATTTTATAAAAATCCTATTACATATTGGTTGATAACCAACGCATACCCAATAATTTGCGTTTGATATTGCTAACTGTAAAGTCGCCATAAAAAGCTACTACGATTTATCGCACAAATTATCGCTATGATTATTTTTCGTTAATTCGTCAAACAGTTATATAATATAGGGTAAGAACATGAGCGTTTGGAGGTCATAAGCCAATGTTCACAAAAAGACCGGAGAATGATGGGATGAATGTGCCTGCCCCGAAACCCATAATGGGACAACAACCAGCCTTGCCACCCGCAGGCGCCATGCCGCAAAATCCTTTAGGTACAAAAACAATGCTAAAGGGTTCAAATAAGATGGTTCCATCAATTATCGGAGCAGATCTGACAATCACCGGTAACGTGATTTCAAAAGGTGAAGTCCAGGTTGATGGTTCAATTCAAGGCGATCTACACTGCTCATCTTTAATCATTGGTGAAAAAGCTGAGATTAACGGCGTTGTTGTTGCTGAAGATGTTGTCGTACGCGGCCAGGTAACAGGTTCAATCCACGGTGTTCGTGTAACACTACAAGCCAGCTCACAAGTTAACGGCGATGTAACTCATCAATCACTAGCTATTGAGCAAGGTGCATTCTTTGAGGGTAAATCTCGCCGCGCTGATGATCCAATTGGTTCTGCTCCAAAATTGGAAGTACCAGGACAAAACAGCCATCACCACATGTCAGAAATGGCCGGCGAATAAGTTTCTAATCTAATTTAGAAAATCGTCTTATGAGAATTGATAAAACCCCGTCCAAAATTTGGATGGGGTTTTTATTTTGTTAAAATAAAAAAAGTGAATGTTTTGTAAATAAAAAATAAAACAACTTGAACATTCAAATGCTTATCTATCTAAAAGCGAAAGAACCCTAGAAATAAAAAACTCTAGAGTTAACGGCGGCGGCGTTTCAAGCGGCCTTTTACAATAATCTCATCATCGGTAAGTTTAATTGAACTCACTGTCGCCAGATTACCAAGCACTTTCTCACGTATATTAGTCGCGATCTGATCTCTCATCCGCTGCGAATTAACAAAGACTTTTAATTTGCTAGCAATCTGCTTTTTAAGTTTTTCAGTTTTATCAGGGATTTGAACAAACTCTGTGCAGAAGAAACCTAAAAACCAACTGTTACAATATTCAATATTTATATCACCAACAATTTTGGCACTACTAATATAAAACGACATACTTCCTTTGTGAGCTATTGGCCGCAACCGGGCTAAAACTTTCGCTTGTGTAAAATTCACATTTGGCAAGAAGCTGTTGCACTCTTTATATTTCTTGCGGGCAACCTTGGTTACACAGCGCCCCTCAAGCTCTGCCCCATCAAGTTCAAAATCTAGAGAGAGATAAAAACTTCTATCTTGAGCGGTTACATCAATGACCGAGGATTTGATGTCAGTCACATAATAACTATGTGTCCGACCAAACAGCTTGTAAACATTGTAAGGTTCAACACTAAAGGACGAAATAGACTTTCCCTTAAAACGAACATAAGAACTGTTTTTACGATGGTGATTACGACCATTAAACCGCCCCAAATTATTTAAGCGAATCTCTAAACCTTGCAGAGCATCACCAACAAGCTCATTCACTTCATCATAAGAGAAGCTTAGGCTCGCAGCATTGACTACAGGAGACGTCAAAAAAGGATGAAGAACAATCAAAACTGAACAAAGGAATAAACTCTTAAGACTCAGTAAAAGAGAAGACAACAAACGCAAAAACATACCCATACAACCCCTTTATGCATATGAAAGCAGCACCAAAAACATGGTTAATAAATCATTAAACCCCAAACAAGGTAAAGAGTAAAGTAAACTCAAAGCCAGCCTGTTAATCTGAATTAAGAGAAAAACGCTTTTTCATGCCCTTTCCCCTTTACTTCACCGGCCGAGAGTTGGTATATCCCTACAACTTTAGCATAACACACTAAAATAAAATCCAACCGGAGCACGGCGAAGATTGGAAAAAATATACACCCAAACAAATAGCTAGGCATACAATCAATACTATTTGAAAGGTTTATGCTCTAGAATAAATGTTTCTAAAAAAGTAAGAAGTTAAGAGAGATATACGTTTTGAACGACGAAATCGGTATCAAGCGCCGCTTTGGAAAATCAGCAAAAACTTATGATAATTACGCTGAAATTCAAAACCAGGTCGCATTAACCCTAAACAGTCAGATTAATTCAATCTCACCAAAAGACATTTTGGAAATTGGCTGCGGCACTGGCTTGCTTTCAGTTGAAATTGTAAAAAAATATCCAGCAGCTAACTTCACATTCACAGACATTTCCAAAAGCATGCTAGAAACGGCAAAGCAAAAATTACATGCCCAATTCCCAGATAAAAAAAGTCAATTCAAATTTAAAATTCTCAATCCAGAAAAAAACATCGGTCAAGAGAAGTATGATTTAATCATATCAAGTATGGCCATTCACTGGTTCATTGATATTTTAAATTCACTTAAATCAATACAATCAGCTCTCAAACAAACAGGTACATTCCATTTCTCTACCATTGGTACAAAATGTTTTAAAGAATGGAGAGAAACATTAAACTCTCTTCAGTTCGGCAATGGATTGAGAATCCCACCTGAACTACCAGGGATAATAGAAAATGAAACAATTTCTGTGTCTTACGGCAGTGCAAAAGATTTTTTAAAAGGCCTAAAACTAACAGGCGCCCACAGCCCAAAACCCGGCTACACCCCTCTCTCATCCCCACAATTAAAACTGGCTATGAAAAAATTAGAAGAAACACACAACGCCACCTTGTCCTGGCATATCATCTATGGACAATTAACCTCTACAACTTCCATAAAATAATCTTCTAAAACAAAAACCGCCACTTTCATCAGGGGTGAAAGCAGCGATTTATTATTTAGTCTTACATGTGTTCAGTCATGTAAGTGTTCAGATATACAAAAACTCAGATAAGTTGTTCAGACATTCCTTATTCACATATTGTCGTGTTCAGAGGCAATATATAAAAAACTCTAAAGGGTATTCAGATTTTGTTAAACTATATAGCAAACCAAATGCCAATAGAAAAAAACATCTAAAGGAGCTATTTTTCATTAAAAATCAAATACTTAAAGGAGGTTGCGCTTCATAATAAAAAATACAAACCCTAAAACTTCTCATTTTGCCTCACAATGATCGCACCAAAATGAAACAAATATTATAATTCTCAGAACCAATCCCAGTTTGCACCATCGTCCAATAGTCTACACCCACCCGAAAATCGGTGGCAACATACCTAAAAACCAATATGCTTCATCTAAGAACGAGCCAATATAATTGAAAGGAAACCTCATGCCTGCAAAAATGATCCATACGATGATCAGAGTTCTGAGCGAAGAGACTTCCGTTAATTTCTATCAATCTGCATTTAATTTAACCATTGCAGAGAGACTAGATTTTGATGACTTCACCCTTGTCTATATGAGCAATGAAGAACAAAGCTTTGAGTTAGAGCTCACAATTAACAAATCCCAAACAACTCCTTATGAGCATGGCACCGCATATGGTCACTTAGCGTTTGTTGTTGATGATTTAGAGAGCGAACATCAAAGACTATCTTCTCTTGGGTTATCTCCAAAAGATATCGTCAACTTCAAGCATGAAGAAAAAGCTCTTGCTAAATTCTTCTTCATCGAAGACCCAGACGGCTATAAAATTGAAGTGTTACAAAAATTGGGACGTTTCCGCTAGCAGCTTTCTACAAACTCACCTTTTTACCGCTTTTTAGGAAAACTATACCCCGGACATCACAAAAATTTGCTCGCAGAAACTGCACAATAATTTGTAAAGGTTAGCTAAAATAGAGTATACATATCGTCCTATTTAAAGGGACGATATGTATGATCGATATTTTAAGTGACATTTTCGAAACCATTCGATTACGTGCCACTCTCTATTTCAGAACGGATTATTCTCCGCCCTGGGCCATCACTGTTCCCAAATACGAAGAGGCTGCTCGCTTTCACCTTGTAGTTCAAGGCAGATGCCATATCGAGCTAGCATCAGGTACCACAACAGAAATTGGCCCAGGTGACTTAATCCTCATTCCTCGAGGACAACAACACGTCCTCTCGGATCAACAAGGTCGTATCCCAGCCCCCTTAGAAACAATCATCGAAAAATCCGGTTATGACGGAAACGGCACATTTGTTTTAGGAGAACGAAACCCAAGCGCGGCCACACAAATGGTCTGCGGACATTTCGGTTTCACCAAAGGAGCAGATCACCCTTTATTGCGCTCCTTACCAGAATTTATCACCATGACCCCAGCAGACCGTGCTGAAAACCCCATCCTGGATGAAACCTTACGCCTCGTAGTACGCCGGGTCTTTGCTCATAGTCTCGGCGCATCGGCCGCCATTTCTCGCCTATCTGAAGTTTTCTTCATCGAAGCCGTTCGCGCCAGTATCAACAAAAACCCAAAACTATCACGCATCCTCGAAGCAATGACAGATAAAAACATCTCTCATTCCCTGGAGCTCATTCACCAACAAACCAATCATGCCTGGACAGTAGAAACCCTTGCTTCAGAAGTAGGCATGTCTCGCAGTCGCTTCGCAGAACGTTTTTCAAATCTGTTGGGAGATGGTCCAATGGGATATTTAACCAACTGGCGGCTCCAGCAAGCCTTACCACTTCTCTCACAGCCCAATGCTAATATCCAAGATATAGCCAACCAGGTTGGCTACCAATCTGCCTCGGCATTCACAAGAGCCTTTGCTCAAAAATTCGGAACACCCCCCTCAGAATTTCGCCAAAAAGAAATCTAGCCACGATCAAAAAAACTAAATTTCTTGCAGATCGTCCCAGTAACTTATCCCAAAAACCCTAAGATAGCTCATGCTATTGCCCATTCATCCCAAAACGATATGTGTTGTCTCATCTCTCTTGATTATCAATTGAGCAAAATCTCAATCAAAAGGAGTTACACATGTTGAGAAAATTACTACTATCTATCGTAACGATCGCTGGACTTATTTCAGCAATTGCAAGCCCAGCCCTTGCTGGCAAAGAAGTAAACGTCGCACCAGGCGGTGTTTTAGTTGATGGCAAACCAGCCCCAGGTCTTGCAATTCATGGCTATGACCCAGTTGCTTACTTTAAGCAAAACAAACCTGTTCAAGGTGAAGCTGGGTATGCAACCGTTTATAAAAAAGCAACATACCGTTTTTCTTCAAAAGAGAACTTACAAACCTTTAAATCCAACCCCGCAAAATACGCCCCTGCTTACGGCGGATTTTGTGCTTACGGCGTTTCCGTCAATGCAAAATTCGATGGTGACCCACGTTTCTTCAAAATCCACAAAGGCAAACTTTACCTCAACCTCGATAAAAAAATCGCAAGCGCGTTTAACAAAGACGTTGATGGTGCAGTGAAAAAAGCTGAAGCAAACTGGCCCGACCTAAAGAACAAGTAAGTTCACAAGCCAAGGCTTAAATACCCCCTCTTAATTTAAGCCAAGCCCATGTTTACATCCCTTTGCTGGTTCAACAGACAACCAATTCATTTCGCTAAAGAAACAGCAAAGGGGTATGACCAATTTTTAAAAAAGAAAGGAAAAGATCACATGTCTATCCGTTTCATTACAAAAACAATTCATGCCTATCTCGACTATCCAGTAGCAATAAGCTTAATGGCAATGCCTTTTATATTAGGCCTTGGAAGCACAAACAATTTAGCAATTTGGGTAAGCGTCGTAACCGGCATTGCAGCTTTCATTCTAACCCTATTTACAGATCACAAACTGGGGCTCATTCGGATCATTCCATATTGGGCTCATGTTCTTGTAGATTTCCTTGTTGGCATAACTTTTATTTTTGTGCCGTTTATCTTTAATTTCTCAGGCCTTGATGCTTGGTACTATTGGGCAAACGCCGCTGCTGTTCTGACAGCCGTTAGCTTGAGCAAACCAGGAGCCTTAAGCGAAGATGAAACTGCCGCTATTTAAATAATACCCGATCCCTATAAGGGGGTCGGGCTGTTAAATTAATTTACAAATCTGATAAAAACTTTCACCTTTATGCCAACAAACAACAAGCTTCTCACAAAATTCTTACAATTATAAAAAGCCCATCTCCTCATCCGCATGGTAAGTTTAGTAAAAAAAACAAACGAAACATAAAGTTTCAAATGGGGAGAAATATGCAAAAAAAAAGGAAATCAAATTTTCTTTTTAGTTTAGTATCACTATTGATCATCTCACTGTTTTTTATAAAACCTAGTTTTGCAAAATTTTCAGAAGATCAATTAAAAAAGCTAATCATCCCTCCCTTTTCACTCGGTGAAAAAGACCCTAACTTGCCAGTATATGCCTTATTAAATTCGGCAGATAAACAAACCGGTTACGTTTTTCAAACCATAGACCTCATAAAAATTCCAGGCTTTTCCGGAGCGCCAATAAATTTGCTAGTTCAAATGGATTTTGAGGGTAATTTTATCGATGTAAAAGTCCTTGAGCACAATGAACCCGTTTTCGTCAATGGACATGGCAGTCTGCCCCTTGATAAATTTATTAATCAATATCCAGGTCTCTCGGTTGCTCAAAACATCAAAGTTCAACTAAGCACCCAAAAAGCTGAGCGGGCCAAGAACCAGATTGATGGTGTCGCCATGGCGACAGCCTCGGTGCGCATCATGAACGAAACAATTTTAGCCGCCTCGTTGCAAATTGCTCGAAAGAAATTAAAAGGCTTAAATACAAAACCTGCCGCCATTGCTAAAGCAAACTATTTCGAAAAGAAAACCATCAAAGATCTATTGAGCCAAAACCTTGTCAAAATTCATAAATTTTCAAATAAAGACGTTCAAAAAATATTTGAAAAGACTGACGTCTCCGATGCGGACGAGATAGCTGCTAGCACCCCTGAGGAACTATTCAGCGAAGTCATCCTGGCAGATTTAAGTGTTCCAACAATCGCAAAAAACTTACTTTCAAAAGAGACCTTTAAAGAAACCTTCAAACATCTAGGCAAAACAAAAGTCCCGGTACTAATCATCGCCAATGGCAGACATCAGCTTTTAAAAGAAGATTTTACACCAGCCTCAGTACCTGAAAAAATAACCATCAAACAAAACGACCTCGCCATAAACATGCGAGACACCTACATAGATGTTAAATTAAACGCTGCAAACGGCCTCACTAAAGCGCTTCAGCTCACGTCAGAAAGCCAAGCCTATATTTTCGCACTTGATCGCCGCTTTGGTTTTGATCCAGCCTCCCCCTGGCAATTACATTTGGGTGTAGAGCGCAAAAAAGGGTTCTTCCAACCAAAAGTCATCGAGAAAGACTTAATCGTAACCTATAAACTCCCACAACGTTTTTTTGATTTCCCTGAAGCTGACATCCGCTCAGAAACGGAAAGTCCCTGGGCTTCATCTTGGCGGGCTCAAAGCACAAACCTGGTAGTCTTACTCTCATTCCTAATCGGCCTCTATGCATTACTTTTCTGGCGACAAAGTTGGCTCGCAATTCCTGCAAACCTAAAAATCCTCCGCCCAGTTATATTAGCCTTTACGCTTCTTTTCATTGGCTGGTACGGCCAAGCCCAACTATCAATCGTCACTGTTATTGCTTTAATCAAAACATTCAAAGCATCTCCAGGTTTTTCATTCCTGCTCTATGACCCTCTCTCAACGGTGCTTTGGATCGCCGTTATTTTTAGCTTTTTTGTTTGGGGACGCGGTACATTTTGTGGCTGGCTTTGCCCCTATGGTGTACTACAGGAATTCAGTTCAAAACTAGGGCAATTCCTGAAGGTGAAACCCATAAGAATAAAACAAAAACTAGATGACCAACTAAAATACATTAAATACGTCATTTTGTTCGCCATCATAATTACTTCCTTTTTCGCACCAAGTTACGCTGAAATCATCGCAGAAGTAGAGCCCTTTAAAACAGCCATCACCCTTTACTTCTGGCGAACATGGCCGTTCATGCTCTACGCAGCTTTCTGGCTTGTCCTATCCATGTTCGTCTTCAAAGCTTTTTGCCGTTATGCCTGCCCTCTAGGTGCATTCCTCTCACTAGGCGGTATACTAAGAACTGTTAATTGGATACCGCGCCGCAAAGAATGCGGCTCCCCCTGCCAGCTTTGTAATGTGCGGTGCAATTACCAATCGATTAAACCATCTGGCAAAATAGACTATAGTGAATGTTTCCAATGTTTGGATTGCGTTTCAATTCATGATGATAAGAAAACATGCGTCCCATTAATTTTAGATAGCAAAAACACGTCAAAGGTAAGTGGAGAAAATTCATGAACCAGTTTGCAAAAGGTCACCAAAAACTAACACAGCCAAGCCGATCACATATAACCCGGCGTCGCTCCTTACAAATCATCGGTTCAGCACTACTAGCTCCATCAGCTCTGTATGCAGCCCAAACGAAAGCAAACGGCCCTGCAACGGGAAAAAGGCTTAAACAAGTCAGTTGGCAAGGTATAGTCCTTGGAAGCGATGCCTCTATCCTATTGACCACAGAAAATGAAACCCATGCAAAAACAACAATCAAAAAAATGCTCTTGGAAGTAAAAAGGTTAGAGAGCTATTTCAGCCTTTATCAGAAAAATTCACTTATCAATCAACTCAATATAAACGGCATCTACAAATCCCCACCAAAAGAATTTAAAGAACTCATCACTGAGGCCGTTAAATATTCCAAGCTATCAGACGGCGCCTTTGACCCAACCATTCAGCCATTATTCATGGCATATAAAAATTTGAACAATGTAAACCGTTCAGAAGACAGTATTCCCCAGCCCTCAGTTAAAGAAGCAATAAATTTAATCAATTGGAAAAACATTGAAATTGCCAACAATCATATCGCTTTTAAAGTTCCACAGATGGCCATCACTCTCAATGGTATCGCCCAAGGTTACATAACCGATAAAGCCGTTGAAATTCTCAAAGCAAATGGGTTTGAAAATACACTTGTTAATTTTGGTGAATATGTTGGTTCTGGATCAAAACACCCTCAGCAGAACACTGAGCATGGTTGGAATATCCAGCTAGGAAAAACAGATGCCAATGAAACAGCCCCTGAAATTTGGAACCTAAAAAATAACGCGCTCGCCGCTTCAAGTCACGGCGGCTATCAATTTAATGACCCCAAAGGTCTTCATCATATGTTAGATCCAAGAACAGGTTCTAACCAGCCAGCATGGCGCGAAATCTACGTGCTAGCAGAAACAGCAACTAAAGCAGACGCAGCATCAACTGCCCTATTTGCTAGCCCACCAAAACAAATCAAAATCCTTGTTGAAAAACTCAAGCTACAAAAAACTCTCATTATAAAAAGTAATGGAGCAAGACTTACAATATAAGCCTGCTCCATCATACGGTTGCTTTAGATTAGAGCCATCCCCGGTTGCTGGTGGGCAACTGAAGGGGCACTAAAAAGAGAGATAAAGAAAGCAACCAATTCAAAAATTGTATCACTCAAGTTTTAGTCGAAAAGAACACTCGGTAACCATGTTACAATTTCTGGGAACGTCCAAAAGATCGCAAGGGCCAAAACTTGCAAGAAGATAAACGGAACAACACCTGCGTAAATGGTCGACGTCTTAACCTCATCTGGCGCCACCCCTCGCAAATAGAAAAGTGCAAAACCAAATGGCGGTGTTAAAAAGCTTGTTTGCAAATTCACACCAATCATAATGCCAAGCCATAAAGGGCTATATCCAAGAGCAATAAGCGTTGGTGCAACAATCGGCACAACCACAAAGATAATTTCAATATAATCAAGAAAGAACCCAAGGAAGAATATTACAACCATCACCAGCAACATTGCGGTAAACGCGCCGCCCGGTAGATTATGCAAAAATTCCTCAACAACTTCATCCCCGCCAAGGCCTCTAAACACAAGTGAGAACATCGACGCACCAACAAGAATGATAAAGACCATCGAGCTAATTTTCGTCGTCTCACGGCTCACACCCTTTAACACAGAGAGATCAAACTTACCGGCCTGAATAGCCAACAAAGTAGCACCAACAGCACCTACAGCAGCACTTTCAGTCGGCGTTGCAATCCCAGTTAAAATAGAGCCAAGCACAACAACAATTAAAAGAAGCGGAGGGATAATAACTCGAATAATTTCAGATAACTTAACCTTGTCACTTCCATCCTCAGCCTGCATAGAAGGACAACTACTAGGGTTCGTCAAAGCCTGATAAACCAACCAAGCCATATAAAGACTAACAAGCAATAACCCAGGGAAAAGCGCGCCAGCAAACAAGTCAATCGCTGTCACAGGTTCCGGAACCAAAACACCTTTCATTTCAGAAGCCTGCTCATTAGCACCTTGAAGAATATCAGCCAACAACACCAAAACAATTGAAGGCGGGATAATTTGACCAAGCGTACCAGAGGAGCAAATAAGACCAGCAGCAAGTTTCGGGTCATAACCAGCCCGCATCATCACCGGATAACTCATCAAGCCCATTGTCACAACAGTCGCACCAACAATACCGGTAGACGCAGCAAGCAAGGTCCCAACAATCAATACGGACGCACCAAGGCCGCCCTTCATTTTACCAAACATTCGGCCCATAGCGTCAAGCAGATCACCCGCCAAATTCGAGCGATCAAGCATCACCCCCATAAAGATAAAGAGGGGAACAGCCACAAGTGTCTCCGCCTTCATCACCCCTAAAATTCTCAAGGGGTAGACTGAAAGCAAACCAGTATTAAATAAATCAAGATATTCACCGATAAAAGCAAATAACAAAGCCGAGCCACCAAGCGTTAAAGCAACAGGGAACCCAAGCAACAACGCCACAATCGTGACGAGAAACATAATAAGAGCAAGATATTCTGGTGTCATGACGGGTCCTTAACTACTTTGTTCTTGTTGTTCTTGAGAAGAAGGTGAAGTGTTTGAAGGGTTAAAGAGCGCCTCTA
The DNA here is from genome assembly GCA_040367435.1 of Hyphomicrobiales bacterium 4NK60-0047b. NCBI lineage: Bacteria > Pseudomonadati > Pseudomonadota > Alphaproteobacteria > Hyphomicrobiales > Hyphomicrobiales bacterium 4NK60-0047b. The sequence continues at coordinate 669,559 of BAABWY010000001.1, forward strand.
AACTACGAATAATCAAAGAAATAAATTGCAATCCAAATAAAATACAGAACAGAGGGATCACAGCTTTCAAAACATAAAGGGCAGGTAAACCGCCAGCTTCAGCTGATTTTTCCAAACTTTGAAAAGAGCGCTCAACCATTGGTACACTTCGAGAAAAAAGAAGAAACATCAAAGGAAGCGCTAAAAAAAGACTACCAAAAATATTCACAAGCGCCTTATAGCGAGCACTTGCCGTTCGATAAATTAAATCAATTCGCACCTGCCCTTCATGAAGAAGGGTATAACCAGCGCCAAGCATAAAAATAGTTGCGTGTGTCCAGACATACAATTCCTGCATCCAGACCCAGCCAATAGAAAACACATAGCGCAGAACAACGACAAGAAAAACGTTCAACACCATAATCACAACCAACCAGGAAACAGCTTTACCAACAAAACTATTGATCTGGTCGATTATGTCAGCAAGTTTTTTGAGTAAAAACATAGCATTCCCATAAATTCATAAATATCCAACAACTCAAATATGAAAGAAAAAATGGAAGCCGCTTTCACCACTCTTATTATATTATTAATGGCAAAAGAAGCAGAGGGAACCCCCTCTGCTTAAAATAAATTTTCAGCTTCCAAGGTCACATAAGTGTTCACATAGAGCTGAAGGAAATTAAATAGGTTTAAATTTAGCAGCCAAACGTGCTTTCAAGAAAGCACCCTCAGAATAAGCTGACCAATCGGTCATCGTGCCGCGGAATTTAATGATGTGATTAAATAATGCTTTCGCATCAGCAGAACGGCTTGCCACTTCAGGTAATACTGTCGTTGCCCGTTCACCAATGGCATTCACAAGCTCATCACTATATTGACGCAAGTTCACTTTGTGCTCTTTTGTCAATTTCTGAAGCGCTGTATTATTAATCGCCTGGAATTTAGAAAGAATCCATACGTTAGTTGCAGCAGCACCGCGCGTAACAATCTCTTTAAGATCTGGTTCTAATGCTTCCCATTCTTTCAAGTCAAAGAAACTATCTAAAATTGTCGCTGGCTCATGCCAACCAGGGTAATAATAGTTATTTACAATCTTATAAAGACCTTTACCCAAGTCAGGTGCTGGGCCAATCCACTCTGTTCCGTCAATCGCACCAGATGTTAAAGCTGGTAGCACTTCAGAACCAGGAAGCAAAACAACATTCACGCCAAAGGTTTTCAAAATTTCGCCGCCAAGTCCAGGCATACGGAATTTCAAACCCTTAAGGTCTGCAACAGTGTTGATATCTTTTTTATACCAACCACCCATTTGGTTGCCAGTATTACCAAGTGGAAGAAATTTTAAACCAAGCGGATTATAAGCAGCCTTGTCAGCCATTTCGATACCGCCACCATAATAGCACCAAGCATTTTGCTCTTGTGCAGTAAGGCCGTAAGGCATCGCAGAAACAAAAGAAATTGAATCAGATTTACCTGCCCAATAATAAGAAGCACCATAGCCCATTTGAGCTGTACCAGCTTGAACAGCATCCATAGCTTCAAATGGTTTCACAAGTTCACCTGCATGGTAAACCTTAATTTTCAAACGACCATCAGAAGCCGTATCTACATATTTTGCGAATTCAGCAAGGGCTTGGCCTAGCAAACCAGCTTTACCAAACGCTGAAACACAAATCCATTTGCGCTTCCCTTTGGCCAATGCAGGTGTTGATAGAGTTCCAGCTGCACTAAGGCCAACAGCACCAGCTGCGAGACCAGTGCCTGCCTTTTTAATAAAGTCACGACGTTTCATGTTTTATCTCCCCAGATATTAAATTTAACTGCGAATTATTTTTCATCTTATCAAAATTTTTTCTTAATCCTTAAAATAGAATTTTATCAAAAAAACTATACTAAAGACTGAGGTCCTAGTATTATCAATACATATGATAGAACATAATTCGTATCATCAGGTAGAAAAATAACTATAATTTGCACGAGTAACATTAACTGGGTAGTTCAAGTACCAATTAATACCTAGAGATATAAGGGGTGGGGAATGATATGTTGTTCAGCATCCAGATAGTCTTTAACGATTAAGAGAAGTCGTCAAGTAACATTATGAATTTAAGACAAAAAATTCTTTTATTAGCAACGGTTCCACTGATTTTGGCCGTTTCAGCTATTACGCTTCTGGTCTCTTATCAAGCCCAAACTCTCTCTAAAGAAGAAGTTACATTCTTTAGAAAAAATATGCTCGACGCAAAAAAATCAGAATTACTCAATTACCTACGCTTGGCTCAAACATCCATTCGTCATATTTATGAAACCGCCGATACAAATGACGCCTTCGCTCAATCACAAGTTAGAAACATCTTAGATGACCTAACCTACGGAACAGACGGCTATTTCTTTGTTTATGACTACAACGGAATAAATATTGTTCATCCCAAACAACCTCACCGCGTTGGGAACAATTGGTGGCACCTCACAGATAGTAAGGGTAACAAAGTCATCCAAAATTTGATCCTTAAAGCAAAACAAGGCGGTGGTTATCACAATTATTATTGGGAAAAACCTTCGACAGGTGAAGTTGCAGAAAAAATTAGTTACGCAATTCCACTTGATAAATGGAAGTGGATGCTTGGAACAGGGCTTTATATTGACAATGTCAACCAGCAAGTCAAAGCCATTGAAGATGAAGTCTCACAAAGAATAAGCCAAACAACAGTGATCATCCTCATCATCACCTTGGTCTCGCTGGTCCTAGTCTTTATAACCGGCGTCCTGATCAATCTACATGAACGCAGATTGGCTGATGAAAAACTAAAACAACTCACCCAACGCATCGTTGAAACTCAAGAAGAAGAACGAGGCAGAGTTGCAAGAGAGCTTCATGACAGCATCAGTCAAACCCTCGTCTCCGTTAAGTTCGCCCAAGAGCTCTCTTTAACAAAGCTATTAAACAAAGACCCAACAGTGCAAAGCTCACTAGAAAAAAGCAATGAAGCCCTACACACAGCCATCAAAGAAGTCAGACGAATATCAAGAGATTTACGTCCAAGATCGTTAGATGACCTAGGTCTCTCTCCTGCGTTAAAAAGCCTGGCTGAAGAATTCGCAGAACGCAACGGTATGAAACTAACCATAAACACAGTGGCATTTAACAACCTGCTCCCCAAAGAAGTAAAAACAACACTTTACCGGATTGCACAAGAAGCCCTCACAAACATAGAGCGCCACGCTCAAGCCAAACATGTAAAAATTAAACTCTCCGCCCCGAAAGGCGAAGTAACGCTTTCAATAACAGATGACGGTAGTGGCTTTGCAAATGATTTTGCAACAACAAAAAGCAATCCTTTAACCGGTATTGGCCTTCGCAATATGCAAGAAAGAATAGAGCATCATAATGGAGAATTAAAAATCTTATCCTCAAACAGAGGAACAACCATAAGAGCAAAAATGCCGAAAAAATTATTACAAACAAATGCAAAAACAAGCCTCAGCGCATAAAAAGGCGCAGTTGCGTTGCAGATGCTCAGTAGGCATCTAAATCACAGAAAAAGTGCAACTAAAGCGCAAACAAAAAGCGCGGTTGCGAGTGGGCAACAGAAGCGCAAACAAATAAGACTTAAACACAAAACACAAAACACAGTACGGTCTAATTAGGGGAATGAATTTAAGATGGAAGATAATTTAAAAATTCGCGTTCTAATTGCAGATGATCACCCGCTTGTGATGGATGGCATCCAATCATGCCTTGATCTATACCCTCATATTGAAGTCGTCGCGCAAGCTAAAACCGGTAAAGAAGCCTTAGAAAAAGCAAGAACTCTCTCGCCAGATATTGTCCTCATGGATATTAACATGCCAGAGCTTAACGGCTTAGACGCAACAGAAATTTTCCAGGAGAATAACAAAGAGATCAAGGTCCTCATTTTAAGCATGCATGATAACCGCGAATATATCAGTAGCGCGCTTAGAAATGGTGCCAGAGGGTATGTGCTCAAAGATGTCTCCTCCAAAGAAATCGTCACTGCAATTGAAGCCGTCTATCGCGGAGGCACTTACTTTAGTTCAGGCATTTCAGAAATTCTAATGGCCCATGAAGATGACACAACAAGCGGCCCCTTAACAACAAGAGAGCAAACAATTCTCCTCTTGTTAACGGAAGGTAATAGTAACAAACACATAGCCCGCCATCTTGACATTAGTGTGCGCACAGTGGAAACCCACCGCAGAAACATAAAACGAAAATTAAACATCTCATCAACAGCAGGTCTCACTAAATACGCAATTGAAAATGGCCTGGTAAAATCAGCAAAACAAATGAAACCATATTAGGGCCTGAGTTTTTTCTGTTCCCTCATAAATTCCATAAAGGCCAAAATTCGCGCTGATCGAATAAGATCGGGATGGGTTAAAATCCATATAGAATTTGAGTGAACAGAAAAAGGAATTTCACCAACCACTTGGAGTTCTGGCGCTTGATCTCCTACATAAAACGGAAGAGCAGCAACACCTAAGCCTTCAAGACAAAGATAGTAAAGTCCACTAAAACTGCTCGCAGTCGCAGCAACAGATCTACCCTCCATTCGGCTTAAAATATATTGGTTCATCGGGAGTTGAGACAAGTTTTCATTTAAAAGAATAAAATCAAAATTTTTAAAACTCTTATCCGATTTTATCTTTTTTTCCTCTTTATCAGACAAATAAGAGCGGTGCGCATAGAGCCTAATGTGAATGGGAGCAAGTTCACGCCCAACCATATAATCAGGTTGTCGGTTCATTGAAGGAAGCACAATATCAGCCTCTCGTTTCGATAAATTTCGATGCCGATTATCAACCTCAACATTCAAAGTAATATCAGGATAGAGCTTCTTGAACTTTTTTATAAAGGGAGGAAGCCAGAAAAACCCAATAGTATCAGTCGTTGAAATTTTTATTTCACCACTTAAGCGAACATCTTGTCCCACGACTTGGCGCTCGACCAGATCTATCTCATCTTTGAGGTACAGGGCTGAGTTCAAAATTTTCTCACCACTTGCTGTTAAAACATAACCTGTTTTATGGCGTTCAAACAAACGCACTTCCAATCGCTCCTCCAGAGAATTTAAACGCCGGAGCACAGTCGTATGAGAAACTTGCAATTCCTGTCCCGCCTTCAACAAAGAGCCAGCTTCTGCCAAAGCTAAAAACACACGGTAATCATCCCAGTTCATTCCAAATCCTCTAGAAATAACGTCAAACAAGAATGTGCAATTATGCACACAAAAGCTGCAAAATAACAAATTTACACTACAAATTAATTCATCAACAATAAAGGCAATAATTAATCATTTCAAAAAAGGACGCTAAAAGTGAAACAATTTCTAAGTCTCATAACAGCGATAATAATTGTAGGCGCTACAACAAACCTCGCACAAGCAGCAGATAAATATAAGTTAGACCCAAGACACACCAACATCATCTGGAAAGCCGGTCATTTTGGCTTCTCATTTCCTTCAGGAAAATTCACAAACACAGAAGGGATACTAATTCTCGATGAAAAAGATCTCTCCAAATCTAAAATTGAAGTCACCATCAATCTAGCAACGATAAATACAGGAGAGAAAAAATTTGATGCCCATCTCTCTAGTCCAGATTTCTTCAATGTTAAAAAATACAAAATCGCCAAATTTAAATCGACAAAAATAGTCATGAAGTCAGTCGATCAAGCAAACATACACGGCGCCTTAACCCTGAACGGTATAACCAAACCTGTCATCCTAACCGCAAAATTAAATAAAATTGGACCAAGTCCAGCTACAAAACAAAAAACCGCTGGCTTCTCTGCAACCACAACAATCAAACGGTCAGAGTTTGGTATCAAATTCGGTCTTCCCGCTATCGAAGATAACGTAAAAATTGATATCGAAACGGAAGCTATTCTAGCAAATTAAGCATCATAGAAAGGCAACGAAAAATGTTAGTTGATGGCAAATGGACTAAAGAGTTTCACCCTGTACAGGGAGTAGATAAAAAAGGTGGGTTCATTAGAAAACCCTCTTCCTTTAGAGAAAAAATTGGTTCCCCAAAATACAAAGCCGAAAAAAATCGCTATCATTTATTCGTTGCCTATATCTGCCCTTGGGCCTGTAGAACTTTAGCTATGCGCTCATTAAAAGGACTAGAAGACACCATCTCAACAAGTGTCGTAGAACCTCAACTAACAACTGAGGGCTGGAAATTTGGGACTTATCCAGGAGCAACAGGGCTAGATAAAATTTTAAACGCCACCTACATGCATGAGGTTTATTCAAAAGCCGATCCACAATATTCAGGAAGAGCAACAGTTCCTGTTCTTTGGGACAAGCAAAGCCAAACAATCGTCAATAATGAATCGTCAGAAATCATTAAAATACTCAATGAAGGTTTTAATGAATTGCTTGAAGAAGAAAACAATGAGAAAGCCAAAATCAATTTATACCCAGACCACCTCAAAGAAGAGATTGATGAATTAAATGAATGGCTCTACCCCCGCATCAATAACGGTGTCTATAAAACTGGGTTCGCAACAACTCAAATTGCTTACGAAGAAGCTTGTAAAACTTTATTTCAATCACTAGAGAAGCTTGAAATCCGCTTAAATACCAATTCACCGTTTCTCTTCGGCAATGAGCTCACTCTAAGTGACCTCCACCTTTTCATGACACTCATCCGGTTCGACCTAGCTTATTATGGTTTATTCAAAGCAAACCTAAACCACATTTGGGATTACCCAAATCTGTCAGCTTACACAAAACGTGTATATGACATCCCCGCCATTCAAAACACAGTGAACATCGATCATATAAAACAAGGCTATTATTCAATCAAAGCATTAAACCCAACAGGCATCGTACCTATCGGACCTAATAATCCATTTTAGAATTTAGCTATGTTGAACATTAAAAAACTAACAGACAAAAGGCCCCTTTACCTTTGAGGGGGCCATTCCATAAATTTGCATAAATGCACGACAAAACGCATCAGCAGACCGATAACCAAATTTACGAGCAACAGAATTCACCCGCTCACCCTTCAAAAGAGAATTCCGAGCAAGCACCATGCGCCATTGTTTTAAATAAGCAATTGGTGTTTGCCCAACCACGGTTTGAAACTCAGCAATAAAATGTGAGCGAGACATTCCAGCCAACAAACTAAAATCTTCAACTTGCCATTGCTTCCCCGGGTTATCATGCATCGCAACCAAAACTGAGCTAAGTTTCGGGTGAGCCAATCCAGCAAACAAACCAGCCTCAGCTCCCTCATGCTCAATCGTATAGCGCAGCAAATGCACAACCAGTAATTCACTTAGACGGTCAAGCGCAAACCGGCCACCACATCGCTCACGCCCCATCTCCTGCGCAATTAAGTTGGCAACCCCGTTTATGCTCTGATGCTTTTGTAAATCCACATCTATAAAATCCGGCAAGGCATAAAAAAGGGGGTTCTCATTCCCCCCAATATCCATTCCTCCATGAACTAAAATCCGCGCCTTACTGCCGCCAAGTTCAGAAATATAAGAAACGCCTTTTTCGCTCTTTTTTAAAAACAGAACCAACCTAACGGCCTGATTAGAACTTCCAATATCGTCCAGACCAGCCTCCCCATCAGAAGACACCCCCCCAAGTAGAAAGAAGTTACTTTCTTCAAGTGCCACATGCGGACAAGCATGAATATCAAAATGAGAGATCAAACTCGACAAACGATCAAGATGCGCCATAACCAGACTTTCTGTCGGAATTAAAGGAATTAATATTACATTAATTCTGATAGCAATCATTAGCAACTAATTTATGAAATGAAAAAATCCAATACAAAGCAGGAGGCATACATGCTCATTCCAAGAGAGAAAACACCTGAACTGACACTCCCAACCCTAACTGGCGAAACATTTGATCTATCAAAAGAGCAAAGCGAGAGAGGGTTAGTCCTCTGTTTTTATCGTGGTCTTCACTGCCCAATTTGCGCAAACTATCTAAAAGAATTGGATAAAGAAACACCCGCCTTCGCCGAACGCGGTGTCACCACAATCGCAGTCAGCTCTGATGGAATAGAGCGAGCAGAAACCATGTCAGAAAAAATTGGCAACCAAAACCTTCGCTTCGGTTATGGACTTGACTTACAAAAAGCTCGCGATTGGGGATTGTACATTTCCCGCTCAAGAGGAAAAACCTCTATCGGCATAGAAGAGCCAACTCTATTTTCAGAACCAGGACTGTTCATCATCAATCCAGATCAAACACTGTATTATAGCGCGGTACAAACCATGCCATTCTCACGTCCACATTTTTCTGAATTAATCGGTGCAGTAGATTTTGCCATTAAAAACAATTACCCAGCGCGAGGGGAATATACTGACGCTCTGTAAATAATAAAGCGTGGAAAGAAGAAATGATTTTAAGAGAGACAAATCATCACTCAACTTTCCACGCTCCCCCATCAACCAAACAAAGTCAGCCTGAAATAGAAACATCTAAATAAAGGAAAGAGAATATTTCTCTCGCACGCCATCAACTAGTTTCGCAAAAAACTTGCGTGCTGGCTTTTCTAAAAACAAATGCAGCAAACCACAAAAAATAACCACCAAAGTCATAATCACAACTACTGACAAAAACACATGATCAGCAACTACAAAGTTCCTCATCAAGGCATAGCCAACTTCCTGGTGAAACAAATAAAGCGGATACGAAATTCCTCCAAGCAAAAGAGCAATCCCGCTAAAGCGTTTAATCTGCGGAGCAAGCAACGCCAAATACACCACCCCAATAGTAAAGACCGCATAACCAAATGCAGGCAAATACCCCATCGTTCCCTGAAAATTTGGCAAGAAATCCTGTGTATCTAATTTTTGTACGCCCAAAGCTAACGAAAGTGCACTCGCAAGCAACAAAGCCATATGATAAAACGCCCAGCCTTTTTTCCAACCATGCCAAAGCACCATGCCGCCAACAAAAGCACCCGCAAAATAAGAAATAAACACCCGCTCAAAAATTACATGTTCAATAAATAAATTATTGACAAAGCTAATCCCTAACCAAATGGCACAAATCAACAGCATGCGTTTATGAAAGACCCCAAGTGCAATCAAAACAGTCGCAAAGCCATAAAATATAAATTCATAAAACAAAGTCCAATAAACCCCATCCACAAATTCAAAACCAAACACCTGTGGCGCAAGGGTAAAGTTCGCTATAAATTGCGGAACAGAAAGCGGATCAGACGTTCCTAAAAAGGTGAGAAGTAAAAAACTAAGAATGAGGCAAATCCAGAACCCAGGCATCAAACGCAAGACCCGGTTCAAAGCAAACTTAAAGAAATGAATGTTAGAGCTTACATGTGCAATCACAAAACCAGAGAGAACAAAAAAGATCGGAACGCCTAAATAACCCATCTTTAAAAAGAGAGCAAAAATCCCCTCAGGTGGCTGATACCCCGTCTTCCCCCAAGAGGGGCCGATAAAACCATAATGGGTCATAACAACCCAAAGAGAAGCTAGAAAACGCACAATATCCAAATTAGCCACATATTCCCGCGGCGTATCTGAGGCAGTTGGAGTAAAAAAATGAGCCATAATCTCTCCCTTAAGCTAGCCACCAGCTACCACAAAAAGGAAAACAATAGCAATCAATTGATCCGATGAAAGTTAATCAATAACCCCACCTCAACCAACTTTCAATTTCATGCAAAAATGTTTTTTCATTGTTCTTAACACCCCAACCTAGGTAAATAAATCTATCCGTAATTTTTAGACAGGCCTGTATAAAAATTTGACACTCAGTATTTTATACAATAATGTATAAAATATATCATCAATCTAGGAACTACTCACCAGCCTACATTCAAATAACTTAAAAATAGCGTTACCACTAGCAGAACTCGGTTGGGCACTTTCCAAAAAAGATTGAAATTTTGACACTTTTTCCAATAGGTATTCTTAAAATGAAAATACAAACACTTATGCTATCAGTATTGTCTGTGATCTTCTTACTCTCTTCCATTTTTCAAACTCTACCCGTATATGCCGAAACAAAACCAAAACATATGGTAGAAGTGATTGACTTACAGCCTGGGAAAACTATTGAAGATGTTCGTGAGTACATAAAACGAGTAGCTCCCGTAATCTCTAAATACGGAGCTTCAAATAAACAAATATTTTCCGTTCAAAAAATGGGAGACAAATCAAACACAGCAAAAGTTGTGCTTGTCTGGCAAATAGAGGATATGAAAAGACTGCCTAAAGTCTTCAAAGATATGGCTTACACTAAACACATACCTTACAGAGATAACATTCTAAACCTAAAAGAACGCATCCAATTTTTAGGGCAAAAGGTGAAATAGACTTAAAATTGAGCAACCAATCATAACAAAACCACACTAGTGTGGTGGTAGCGGGAGAGGGACTTGAACCCCCGACACGCGGATTATGATTCCGCTGCTCTAACCAGCTGAGCTACCCCGCCACAATGGTATGAATTTTAAATGCTGGAACAAAAGCTTGTAGAAACTAATCCAAGCTTCGTCAAGTCGAAAAAATAAAGGAAAAGGAAAAAAATTCGCTCCTTTTCCTTTTTATCTATTTATTGAGAAACAACAGCTTCACTAACGTAACTATCACTAACCATTGCCCGAGAGCGACCTTTAGCAATTTTGGGTGCCGCAGCCTTTGTAAAGCGCAGCATAGTGAATAGCCCTAACGGGCGAAGTGAGCGACGCTCAATCAATTCAAGGTTCTCACATCCCATAACCCGATCAACAGGGAAAATCGGACGCCAGCCAAGAGTTGAAGCAAAAGGCGCCATCCGGCGTTCAAGCCATCCGCGTGTGCCATGATCCTGACTAAAGTGATTAACCAAAATAACCTGACCGCCAGGTGCACAAACGCGCTCAAGCTCTTCCATAACAACTTCAGGCTCAGGCACAACAGTCATCACATACATCGCAACAACGGTATCGAACTTGTCATCATCAAAATCCAGGTTACGCGCATCCATCTCATGCAAGCCATCAATGTTTTGCAGTTTATTTTTAACAATTCTGTTTTCTGCTTTTTTGAGCATTTCAGGCGACAAATCAACACCTGTGACACTTAAGTGATCTGCATAACGAGGCAAAGAAAGCCCGGTACCAACACCAACTTCCAAAACAGAACCATCACGCTTGTTCATAATATCAACAGCATGACGCCGACCAGCAGCTGCAACAGTCCCAAATGTTTGATCATAAACAGGGGCCCAACGACGATAGGCTGTAATCACAGCTCCACGATCCATAACTGCTTTTTTTACTGCATCCACTTATAAAAGTCTCCTAAATCTCAACACTTTAAACAGTGCTCAAAGTGCGCCCTAATTCGCCAAACTTTAACAAGACAGTTCAGCAAGAGAGTTAAAGTGGAACTCTGCCGCTTAGCAAAACCACCACTCAGATTAAGGCTGGCACTTCGTACCAAATGTATAAAATGCCACCCTTAACTAGTTCATTGAAACTTCAGTTTGTTTTTTTGCAAACGCAGAAGCATCATCATTAATATCAATATCACTTGCAGCTATGGCCTTTTTAATCCAGCCACCGCCAAGAATACGAGAGCGGCCCTGTCCATCTTCATAAAGAACACAAGCCTGCCCTGGTGAAACCCCATCTTCACCAGTATGTAACTCCACCAAAAAACGACCATCACGACAAAGTAACGTCGCCGCTTGAGGCGGTTGGGTCGAGCGCACCCGTGCATAAACAGGGATACCTTCTTCACCTATTTCTTCAATAGCTTGGCTTCCAAGCCAATTCACATCTCTCAGCTCAACAATTTTAGTACTGAGACAATCACGTGGCCCCACAATCACTTTTTTATTGACGGCATCAAGCTCAACAACATAAATCGGGTCACCAAGGGCAACCCCGATACCACGTCTTTGTCCAACTGTATAATTAATTATGCCTTCATGGCGGCCAAGAACCCGGCCATCAACATGAACAATATCACCGGGCTCAGCAGCACCAGGTCGTAACTTTTCGATAACTTGCGAATATTTGCCTGTTGGTACAAAACAAATATCCTGGCTGTCAGCTTTCTCAGCAACAGAAAGACCATACTCATTGGCAATGTCACGCACTTCAGATTTATGCAAATCACCAAGCGGGAAGCGCAAAAAGTCTAATTGATCTTTTGTGGTGGTAAATAAGAAATAGCTTTGATCACGGTCATGATCTTTCGCGCGCACCAATTCCCAGCCATCATCACCAAGTCTGCTAGAAATATAATGGCCAGTTGCCATCGCATCAGCGCCCAGATCACGAGCTGTATCAAGCATATCTTTAAATTTAATTTTTTGATTGCACATAATGCAGGGCACTGGGGTTTCACCAGAAAGATAACTGTTGGCAAAATCATCCATCACGCTATCGGCAAAACGGGCCTCATAATCTAAAACATAGTGCGGAATACCTATTTTTTCGGCAACGCGGCGGGCATCATGAATATCTTGTCCGGCACAACACGCCCCTTTTCGTCCCACAGCTTCGCCATGGTCATAAAGTTGTAACGTTATTCCTACAACATCATAACCCTCAGCTTTTAAAAGTGCTGCAACCACAGAACTATCCACGCCGCCAGACATGGCAACGACAATCCTGCAGCTTGAAGGCTCACCTTCAAGTCCCAGACTATTTAGTTTTGGTTTTTTTGTGCTCGAATTTGTCATGCTACTAAATTTAACTATTTGCGCTAAATATAACAAGGTACCAACTTAACAAGTGAAATGTAACAAGTGCCCACGGAATAAAAATTCTTGTAAGACAAATACTTACTCTCATTTGCAAGCTAGCAAAATGCTAGATGCAACTGTATAAGTTACTTATTTTCTTAGTGCTCAATTTCATCAAACCCCCTCCATACCACAACTTAAGAGTAAAAGCGACAGGCGTTAAGAAAAAGCCCAACTTCTTTATCTTAAAAAAGCGATCAATCAAAAAACTCAATAACAGTGAGCCTAAAGAATGTGATCAGTTTATGGTGCTCTTTCAATATATTACATCTATTATACCATAAGCATAAAAATATACTGTGATAAAAGTGTTAGACTTAAAGATAAGTCTTAACGCCGTGACATACAACTAAGAACACGGCAAATAACGCCCACTCCTCGGCAATAAATGCCGAGTTAGTGAAGAAAAACTCTTATTAAAAAACCTCGCAAAACTAAAAAATCATTGTTTTTATTGAACTTTTCCCACCCAAAGCATTTGGCCTAAAATCTGCTTATCCTATAGAGAATTATACGCGGCAAGCGGCACCACCTCTAAATTTGAGGCACTCCTATGCCAAAGATGGTCCCGTTTATAAAATGGCCAAAGTCAAAAGATGGAACTAAAAATGACAGCAGAGAAAATTACAACTTCAAATGCTTTAGCCTCAATTTCACAATCAAAAAAATTGGCCAAAACGCAAGAGTTACCGTCAAAACAAAGCCATTCTGCTGATGTCTTTTCAAAACATCTCGATCAAAAGTTAGATAATGTCGACAAAAACTCCGCCCCTATTGATCGGCCTGAACGCCGCCAGAATGAACTCAGCACGGGCAAAATCAACGACGAAAGACAAAGAAACACTTCAAGACAAGAAGCTCACCTTGATAATAAACATGTCGAAAAGAAACAACAGGCCGACAAGCGTCTAGAAGAACAACGCGCTGATGAAGCAAATGAAAAAAAACAATCAGCTAAACCCCAACAAACAGTTGAGAGCACAGAACAGTTTAATAGTGAAGAACTGACTTTTACTGATGAAACATCGCAAAACGGCGAAACAAACAACCTCAGTGCCAGTGAAGACGCCATCAACACTGAAACAACCTCAGATAGTTCCGAAACTGCTAATCAAATAACGATAGAAACAACTGAAACACTACAAAACAGTGAAGAACTGCAAACATTAGTAGATGCGGCAAACACAGAAGAAAATACATCAATTGAAAACCCTGCCATCTTAGATGCTGCCTCAGAAACCACACTAAACAAAACAAACGCAGATGAAAAAGGCTTAGCCGCAAATTCGACAGCCCTGGCAAACCAACAAGACAGTCAGACACCAACTGCCAAAACAGGCCAGCCGATTGATACAACAAACGCAAAAACACCCCCTCACCTAGAAAGCACACTAGGACAGGACAATGATGGACAAGGCGGCGGAAACGGCGAAGGTCAAAAAGGACAATCTTCAGAAAACCCAGCCCCCTTCAACAAGGCAAAATCAGATCTATTCGCCCCTAAGGAAGGGACATTTAGTCAAAACAATCAGGCTCAAACCAATAATGCCCCTATTCTGGCATCAACTCAATTAACTGATCAATTTGCTAAAGGGCAAAATATCAAAACATCAGGCCCTGAAATTACGCAATTGATTTCAAGTGATAAAGCTGGCGACACATCCGCGGCCATCGGAACAAATGCTGATGTAAAACAATCAAGCCCTGCAACACACTTAAGAGCAGCTGGATATACCAGCCCAACCCAATCTGTCGCAATTCAAATTGCAGCCAAAGCTCAAAACGGCGCCCAGCAATTCGAAATTCGGCTCAATCCACCAGAGCTAGGCCGTGTTGATGTTCGACTGGAATTCACAAAAGATGGACAAGTTACAACACACCTGATCGTTGAACGCCCAGAAACTTTAGACATGCTTTCAAAAGATGCACGTCAACTTGAAAAAGCCCTCAGTGATGCTGGTGTCGATATTGAAAGCGAAGGCCTAACCTTCTCGTTGCAAGACCAAGAAAGTCAAGGCAGCTCATCTCAAGAGCAAAATGAGCAATTTTCAAATAACAGCCAATTAGAAAATGAAGCACCTGCGACGCAAATTGAACCAGAAACAATTTATCGCCAATTATCAACAACAAGCGGCCTCGATATGAGTGTTTAAATAAATTTGAACTTTTAAAAATAAGTAAGTGAACAAATCAAAACTAGAGAGTTATGAACAATGCCTTCAATCAATCCATTATCCGCCCTAACAGACATCGGCGCAGCAACAAGTTCGCAATCAACAATCGCGACCAGTTTTGATACGTTTTTAACGCTTTTAACAACCCAATTACAAAATCAAAATCCGTTAGAGCCACTCGATGCCAACGAATTCACCCAGCAACTGGTCCAGTTCAGTGAAGTAGAGCAAACAATTAAATCAAATGAAAATCTTGAAAACCTCTTAAAACTACAAGCAGCAACGGCCGTCACCAATTCAGTCTCTTACATAGGAAAATCCGTTGAATTATCTGAAGTCTCACAAGAACTAACAAACAATTCTGCCACTTGGCCAATTGAAGCTGCCAATTCATCAGATAAAGCGACTTTCACAATTAGTGATGCAAACGGCAATGTGGTCTTCTCAGAGCAAAAAGCAATTACCTCAGGAAGCTCAGAATACACATGGAATGGCAAAACAGACACGGGCTCTATTGCACCTAAAGGTAATTATACCCTCTCAATCTCAGCAAGAAATTCTGAAGGCGTTACCATTGATACCAATGTCGCCAGCCGCGAAGGCACTGTAACAGGCGTCGATATGAGCGGCGACACTCTCTATCTGTTAATTGGCGACGAAAAAGTAAAAATCGAAAAAGTCAGCGCCATCAGGCAGGGAACTGTTAACTAATTTAGTGTTAACTAATCTAAAGCACATTAATAAACTAAGGACAGATTAAGGAATTTTGTCCGAGTAAAGACGTATTTCGAAACTTATTTGCAAATAACCCCAGTTCGGCTTGAGCAAATTAAGGATCAAAGGTTAAGCATTAACAATTTACCAATGCCATGCAGTAAAATGGCACATCACTTGCAGTTATGTTCATCATATAACTTAGCGTGATTTTAACCCGGCTGGGTTATGGTACTCATTGAAGTACATAGTATTAATTGGGTCAGAGTATAGTAGAGTAGAGTAAAATGACCGATCATGGATTTAGACCACGAGCCCGCTTTGTCATCGGCCCCGACGGGAGCCCTTTAACAGTTGCGGACTTACCCCCCAAAAACACAAAACGTTGGGTTATCAGACGTAAAGCAGAAGTTGTAGCAGCTGTTCGCGGCGGCCTCTTAAGCCTAGAAGAAGCGTGCGAACGTTACAAACTAACCGTTGAAGAATTTTTAAGTTGGCAAAAGTCAATTGATCGTCACGGTTTGGCTGGCCTTAGAGCAACACGCGTTCAAGACTACCGCGGTGCTTAATTAATATCTCTTTCTGATACAAATAGTGTGTCACTTAAAAGTGGTTACCGATTTTAGGATCGGCGGATGTTTCGTGAGCATCTGAAGCAAAAAATGACACACTTAAATAAAAGAGAGAGTGTGTCATATTAATTCATTTAAAAACGACACGCTCTAGTTTCAGAACAATTCACAGATTTTTTCTGTTTCAAAAACAAACGCTGCACCAACCAGGTGCAGCGTTTTTTGTCGTTTTGAACCACAAAAACGCTTCCCCCCCTGAACTTTAGTCAAAATATTATAATTTATAGGCAAATTTTGCCGATAAATTTCAAAACTTTAAACTCTGTTTAACTATTAGTGGGTAAAAATTGCCTAGAGGGAATCATGTTACATAGTTTATTGCGTTCAAACGTGCGGAGCCCTGCGTCGTACAACCATTATTAATGTGTGGAGCAAGCCAGTCTGATGAGTGATAATGTATCTATTGGTAACATTGAAATTAATAACAATAATAACATCGTTAGTTTTTTACAGTCGTTAGGGATCGCAAGAGTAGCAGCAATGGCAACCGTTGCTGTTGGTATGATTGGCTTTTTTATATTTTTAATGACACGGTTTAATCAACCACACTTAACAGTTCTTTATTCTGACCTTGAATTCAAAGATTCAATCGAAATTGTCAAAAAGCTGGAGGGGTTAAATGTCCCTCATGAAATTAAAGGCGATGGGGCTGTGATCCTGGTCCCTAAAGACCAGGTTTTAAAATTGCGACTGACCATGGCAGAAGAAGGTTTACCAGCAGGCGGCACCGTTGGATACGAAATTTTCGACAAAAGCAATACACTCGGTGCAACTAACTTTGTTCAAAACATTAATCACCTAAGAGCCATCGAAGGGGAATTATCAAGAACAATTAAGGCGCTTAATCAAGTCCAACAAGCACGCGTTCATTTGGTGCTCCCCAAAAGAAAGCTCTTTGCAAGAGATAAAGCCAAAGCTTCCGCCTCTATTATTATCAAATCAAGAGGTGAACTAGACCGCGGTCAAATCAGAGCCATTCAGCACCTCGTCGCCTCAGCCGTTGAAAATTTAAGCCCAGCTCAAGTGTCAATCGTTGATGAAACAGGACGTCTCCTCGCCTCAGGTCTCAATCAAGATCAAGGCCCAATGGCACAAGAAGTTGCACAGCGCACACAAAGCTATGAATTACGATTAACGAGAGAATTAGAAGAAATTGTTGGCCGGATCGTAGGAGATGGCCATGTCCGTATTCGCGTAAACGCTGAAATGGACTATAACCGCGTCACCAAGTCATCCGAAATATATGACCCCGATGGTAAAGTTGTACGTTCCTCTAATACAAGAGAAGAAACCTCCTCCTCATCACAGCCAACCGGAGATAAGTCCGTTACAGTAGGTAATGAACTTCCAGATAGTAACGCCGACAATGGCAACAAAGGCAATGCCAAAGAAGATCAAGCAAAAAACCAGGAAGTCATCAATTATGAAATTTCAAAGACAAACCAAACAGAAATCATTGAAGGTGGCCGCATAAAAAGGCTGTCTGTTGCAGTGCTGGTTGATGGTGTCTACACAAAAGCCGCTGACGGAAAATCAACCTATGCCCCCCGCGATAAAGCTGAACTTGAAGAAATCACAGATTTAGTTCGTTCTGCCATCGGTTTTGACAAACAGCGCGGTGACTTGATCAATGTAACCAATTTAAAATTTGCAAAGAACGAAAATCTCAAACTTGATGAAGCAACTGAAGCTTCAATGTTTGACTTTACCAAAGCAGATTATTTCTACATTGCAGAACTCTTTATAACATTACTTATTTCTCTGTTTTTCATCCTATTTGTCATCCGCCCATTAGTAAAAAGAGTGTTGGAACCTGAAAAGAACGATGTAGTAATCGATCTCGTCGAACATCTAGGTGAAGCACAAAGAGCCGATGACAACCCAGTTGAGTTAGACCCAGAAAAACTCAACACATTAGAGCAAGTCGAAGACCAGCTTAACGAAAACAAAACAGCACAAACCATTCAGGACGCAAAAGTAAATGGAGAAATCCAGGCTGAAGCGATCAGACAAATAGGAACACTGGTTCAAAACAACCCCAAAGAAGCAACGAGCGTTATTCGGAATTGGGTTGATGAAGAAAAAGCTGCGTAAAGGAGAAAGATATGGCCGAAACAATGACTATGCCTGAAACAAATTCTGCCCTCCCGATAGCTGCACAAGCCTCCGGTCTGGCCTCAGATACACTTAACGGTGAAGAACGCGCTGCTATTCTTCTTCTAGCATTAGGTAAAGATTATGGCGAACCTATATGGGAAGCCCTTGAAGACGATGAGATCGCCGAAATTTCAATTGCAATGTCAAAACTTGGTAAAGTCACAACAGACCAGGTTGAAGAAATCTTGGCCCGCTTTATTTCAGATATGTCAATATCCGGCGCTGTTATGGGCAACTTTGAATCAACGGAAAGTCTTTTGAAACAAATCCTACCTGAAGATCGGGTAAATTTGATTATGGAAGGCATCCGTGGTCCAGCTGGCCGCAATATGTGGGAAAAGCTCTCAAACGTACAAGCTCACATTCTCGCCAACTATTTGAAAAATGAATACCCACAAACCATTGCAGTGATTTTATCCAAGATTTCGTCTGAACACGCAGCCAGAGTTCTTGGTCTTTTACCTGACGAATTTTCAATGGAAGTCATCCAACGCATGCTTGCTATGGAAGCCGTTCAAAAAGAAATCCTTGAAAAAATCGAACAAACTCTACGTAAAGAATTTATCTCCAATCTTTCAAGTACAAACCAAACAGATGCTCATGAAACAATGGCAGATATCTTCAATAACTTCGATCGCCAAACAGAAGCTCTCTTCATGGGTAAATTGGAAGAAGTTGACCGTGACGCCGCTGAACGCATTAAAAACCTAATGTTCACATTTGATGATTTAGGGGGCCTCAACTCTTCAAGCATACAAGCCTTACTGCGTGAAGTTGAAAAAGATGTCTTAGCTCTTGCTATGAAAGGCACATCAGAAAAAATCAAAGGTTTCTTCCTTGAAAACATGTCCAAGAGAGCCGCTGAAATGCTGGTTGATGATTTAGAAAATATGGGACCTGTTCGCTTAAGCGATGTAGATGAAGCCCAGGCAAAAATGATCAGTAAAGCAAAAGATCTTGAAGCTTCTGGTGATATTGTGATCACCAAAGGTGATGATGCAGAAGAGTTTATTTAGATGAAAAGCGAACAAATGCCAGCACCACAAAAATTCATGTTCGACAATTCATTCGATAACACTAAAGAGGTTATTGATCCCTTAGTCGAGCTCAAAGCACGCTTTGAAGAAAAAATAGAAAAAGCAAAAGCTGAAGCCTTTGCTGAAGGACGACTTACAGGTGAAAAAGAGGCATTGGCAACTATCGAGAGCCAAACAAAAGATGCTCTTGAAAAAATAGCCAATCAAGAACAAAAAATACAAGAGAATTACAATGAAGAACTTAAAAAACTAGAGGCGAAAGCAATCGAATTTGGGATAGCCGCTGGCACCACTCTCGCCGGAGACCTCATTCGCAAAGAGCCAATGCCGTTAATTGAAAATTTCTTCAAAGAAGCATTTGAAATTGTACGCGGCGTACCTCAATTAACAGCCAGAATAACTCCAAACCTCGCTCAAAACACAAAAGAAGCTAGCAAAGCCTGGATGAGTGAAAGCGGATATACAGGTGAATTAGAAATAATTGAAGACGCAAATTTAAAAGAATGTGACGTTGCAATCACCTGGAAGGATGGGGGCATTTCTCAAAATGTTGATGAAATCATGAATTCAATCAAATCAGCATTGAATAACTTTTTCGCATCAAAAGAAATGGCAATCAGCGGGCAAACCATCAGTGCCCTATCAACTGAACAACCCGCAACAGCACCAATTGAACCATTAAACAAAAGTGAGAACTCATCATGAGTGAAGATCAAGAAAAAAAAGATGATCTTGAGCTAACAGATTTCTCTGAAAATGCCTCAGATAGTGACGAAAATACAGAAGTCAGCACAGGCCCTAAACAAGTCGAAGACTTGCAGGCCGTTTATGACGTACCTGTTAAAATTTCCGCCGTCCTAGGTCGCACAAATTTAGAAATATCAGACCTACTGGATCTGGACGAAGGTGACGTCATTGAGCTAGACAGAAAAGTCGGTGAGGCCATTGACCTTTACGTAAACAACCGCCTGGTCGCCCGCGGAGAAGTTGTGCTTGTTGACGAAAAACTCGGCGTCACTATGACCGAAATTATCTCAAATAAAAAAGATTAAATTAAAAACAAACCGGCCCCTTAAAGGAGCAACAACATGCGTCTAACAATCATAGGAAGTCTCAGCGGTAACCTTAGTACCGCCACCAAAATTGCGATGCAAAGTGGTGCAAAAGTCACTCATGCCCAAACCATTGAGACAGCCCTCAATGAACTTCGAAATGGCCAAGGCGCTGACCTCATTATGATTGAGGACAGCTTTGACATAAGAGAACTGGTTGAACGCTTAGAAACTGAGCATATCCATATTTCTGTTGTTGCTTGTGGCAGCGGTGAAAACACAAGAGCAGCCGTAGAAGCCATACAAGCCGGTGCCAAGGAATACATCCCTCTCCCACCAGACCCTGAGCTAATCGCAGCAATTCTAACCGCTGTTTCTAGAGATCAAAAAGCAATGATCTATAGAGACCCGATTATGACAAAAGTCATAGCTATGGCTGATCAGGTAGCTAATTCTGAAGCCAGCATCCTGATCACGGGCGAATCTGGAACAGGCAAAGAAGTTATGGCTCGCCACGTACACGAGCAATCTGCAAGAGCAAATAAAATCTTTATTTCCGTGAATTGTGCAGCCATTCCAGAAAACCTACTAGAATCTGAACTTTTCGGTCATGAAAAAGGCGCGTTCACCGGCGCCCTGCACAGACGGATTGGTAAATTTGAAGAAGCCAATGGTGGCACTCTACTCTTGGATGAAATTTCAGAAATGGACGTGCGCCTACAAGCAAAACTATTACGCGCTCTGCAAGAAAGAATAATTGATCGTGTTGGTGGAAACAAACCAGTCCCGGTTGATATTCGCATCATAGCAACATCAAACCGCAACCTGGCAGAGGCTGTTCAAGAAGGCACATTTAGAGAAGACCTTCTCTATCGGCTTAATGTTGTTAACCTAACAATTCCACCGTTGCGCGATAGAAAAGAAGACGTCATCGCTCTTGCCTCACATTTCGTTGAGAAATATACACAAGCAAATGGCTTTGAGAGCAAAACATTAAGCGAAGACGCTTTAAACGCGCTTCTTCAAAACGAATGGCAAGGCAATGTCCGGGAGCTAGAAAACACAATCCACCGTGCCGTACTCTTATCAAACGGCTCAGAAATCAATCCAGATGTCATTCGTCCACCAGAAGCACTAACAAATCTAGCAAATGAACCAGCAGCTGCCGCAGCAGCAACAGCGGAAGCCGTTCAACAAAATCTTGTGGGAATGACTGTCGCAGAGGTTGAGCGAGATTTAATCTTGAATACACTGGACCATTGTATCGGCAACAGAACACACGCAGCGAATATTCTAGGGATCTCTATTCGAACGCTACGAAACAAACTCAAACAATATGGGGATGAAGGGCTTGAAATCCCTCAACCCAACGAAACCCGCACCATCGCAACGTAAGCACGAGTTAAGTTTAACAAGTACTTAGTCCACAATAAAAAATAAGTAATGAGCTTTCCACCTGAAGAAGGAGTTCAGCTCGTTTCGGGAAGAAGGACATGACGCCAGTGCGGTTGCTTGTGGGCAACCTGAAGCACAGATAAAAATGGCGTCCGGTGCACAAGATCAGCCCGAACGGAGCCTAGCGAGTACGGATTAGCTGATCGTCAAAAAAGCACCGCCCATCGGAGGGCCAGCTGCTTCGCAGCGGAATAGCCGTGAGAGAAAATAGCGCGGTTGCTAGTGGGCAAGCTAAAGCGCCACTAAATAGCGCGGTTGCATAGTGGGCAATCTGAAGCGCCACTAAAGAGAGAAAGCATAAATAAGCTATGAGCGAAACAACGGTAATGAGCAGAATGAAGGGGCATGGCGACATCGGCCTGGCCCTTGGAATCATTGCTATTTTGGTAATGCTCATTTTACCTATGCCTTCTTTTATGTTGGATATGGCACTAGCTATTTCAATTACATTTTCAGTCCTCATCTTGATGACAGCTCTTTTTATTCATACACCTCTAGAGTTTTCCTCATTCCCAACAATTCTGCTGATTGCCACTATGATGCGGTTGGCGTTAAACCTTGCCTCCACACGCTTAATCCTAAGCCATGGCCATGAAGGGACAGATGCAGCCGGTCATGTGATTGAAGCCTTTGGTAATTTTGTCATGCAAGGCAATTTTATTATCGGTATTATTGTCTTTTCTATTCTAGTCCTTGTGAACTTTATCGTGATCACCAAAGGTTCTGGCCGCATCGCCGAAGTTGCAGCTCGCTTCACATTGGATGCCATGCCAGGTAAACAAATGGCAATTGACGCAGACCTTTCAGCAGGCCTCATCGACGAAAATCAAGCAAAAGAGCGACGTCAGCGCTTAGAAAGTGAAAGCTCTTTCTTTGGTGCGATGGACGGTGCATCTAAATTCGTAAGAGGTGATGCAGTAGCTGGCTTACTTATCACCGTGATTAACATTGTTGGCGGCATTATCATTGGCGTTGGTCAAAATGGACTATCATTCGGCGATGCCGCGCAAACATATACACTACTCACCATTGGTGATGGCCTTGTCAGTCAAGTGCCAGCCTTGATTGTATCAACAGCTGCAGGTCTTCTTGTCTCTAAGGCTGGTGTAGATGGCGCAGCAAACGTCGCTCTTTCAGAGCAGCTTTCAGGCTATCCTAAAGCTTTAGCCATGTCTTCTGGTGTCATGTTCTTTATGTCAACTCTGCCAGGCATACCTCTACTACCCTTTCTCACATTAGCGGCTGGCGCAGGGGTCCTGGCCTGGCAATCCAGTGGGGCGTTGAAGAAAAAGAAAGAAGAAGTCGCCCGAATGGCTGCTGTTCAACAAATGGAGGCTGCAGCTCCACCAGCTGAAGAACCCATAGCAAACGTCCTAAAAATTGATAGTTTACGCCTGGAGCTTGGCTATTCTCTCATACCTATGATCAAGGATGGTGCAGCAGACGGTGACAAACTAACAGAACAAATCAAAGCCCTTCGCAGACAATTGGCGGCTGACATGGGCTTTGTTATGCCATCTGTACGTATCCTTGATGATGTACATCTAGGGCCTAATAATTATATTATCAAAGTAAAAGAGGTCGCCTCTGGCGACGGAGAAATTTATCCTGGTCAATATTTGGTCATGGATCCAGCCGGCCGTGATATCCAGATTTCTGGCATCAATACAATTGAGCCAACATTTGGCCTTCCTGCCAAGTGGATTACTCAAGAAAACCGCGATGATGCTCAAATCAAAGGTTATACAGTGGTTGATCCTGTCACAGTGATATCAACACATCTAACTGAAGTATTGAAAAATAATATGGCCGACCTGCTTTCTTATACAGAGGTGAATGGCCTGCTTGATAACCTGGACGCAAATCAGAAACGTTTGATGGAAGATATTGTACCAGCTCAAATCAATATCACTGGTATTCAACGTATCTTACAAAACCTACTGAAAGAGCGCGTATCTATTCGAGATCTACCAGCTATCCTTGAAGGGATTGCAGAAGCAACAGCATTCACATCAAATGGGCAAGCCATTACAGAACATGTGAGATCTCGCCTAGCACGACAAATTTCATCATCACATACCAATCACGATGGAACTCTAGCCATCGTTTCTCTTCATCCACAATGGGAACAAGAATTTGCTGAAACCATAATCGGTGATGGAGATGATCGCCAACTCGCAATGGCACCAAGTAAACTGCAAGACTTTATCCGCAACGTTGCAGCCGCTTTCGAAGAAGCATCAGCAAACGGTGATTACGCTGTACTTCTAACAAGCCCAGCAGCCAGACCCTTTGTTCGCTCAATTGTCGAGCGCTTCCGCCCACAAACCGTCGTGCTAAGCCAAAATGAAATCCACCCAACAGCCAAAATAAGAACAGCTGCCCTTGTAGCTTCAGTCGATGCTTAAAAAACCAAAGATTTAAAGACTTTATATTTCTATTTTAAAAAGCTAACATTATAATCATCATTGTAATGCTGTTAATTCTAGCGTGTGTCGCACAAAAAGTGAGTACAGATCTTGTGAAAGCGTGAGTGCTAGTGGGCAACTGAAGTGCCAATAAAAAATGACACGCCAAAATAAAAAGATAGGGCATATCTCATGAATTCAGTAAAAAGAAGAATGCTCTAGTAAATTAAGAACTGGTCAATCATTGTGTCTGTGTATTTAAGATTGTTAAGCTCTAAAAGAAACCAAGAATTGGTTCAAAAAAAAATAAGCGAACTTACCAGCCAAGCAAATAAATCATTTATCGATTATCTCTTCCCCCCAGTATGTCTAAACTGCTTAGCCTCACTAGAAGTTCCTCATAAGGTCTGCCCTGATTGCTGGAAAAATATAGATTTCTTAATCGCCCCTTTATGTGAAGTGAAAGGTACACCATTTCCTTTTGATTTAGAGCCTGGCACCATCTCAGCCACAGCGTTAAAGAAACCACCTCATTATGATAAAGCAAGAGGTGTGGCGGCTTATGAAGGAACAATGAAAGAACTAATTCATAAATTAAAATACAATGATCGCCATGAATTCCTAAACCTTTTTGTTACTTGGATGAGTTTTGCAGGGAAAGAACTGATCCAGCAAAGTGATCTAATCGTACCCATTCCACTATATAAATCACGTTTATGGGAAAGAAGGTTTAATCAATCAGCCTTACTCGCAAAACGGTTAAGTGAAAAAACTCAAATTCCATACGAATGCTCTATACTACGAAGGCAAAAAAAAACTCGCTCTCAAGTCGGCCTCACATCAAAAGAGAGATACCAAAATCTCAAAAATGCATTCGTCATCGAAGAAACTAAAAGAAATAAATTAGAAGGCAAATCAATACTTGTAATAGATGATGTAATCACAACGGGAGCCACTATAAATTCGGCTGCCATCGCCCTTAAAAAATCAGGTGCAAGCTCTGTAAACATATTAAGTCTTGCCATTGTGACAAATAGTAACAATCAATTTATTTGATGAAGATAAGAAGCATGCTAATCATTTGCTTATTAACTAAAATAAGTCGAACAATATTATATTTATAAAAATCAGTTGACTAAGCCACTATAAATACAAATATTAACGAATTAGAGTCTTATTAGAGATTACAAAGTTGTATGAAAAAATTATTTTCATTAAATCTTTAAAAAACTAAAAAGTCAGGCTTGCAAAGAGTTATTCATATTAATATAAAAACAAGCATTATAAAATAGATATTAACAATACAATTTGGTAATATATAATATAAAACCAATCGGATATATTTAATATATTTAAAAAATACTAAAAAATACTGATATTGAAATTTTAATTTTTTTTATTACTTAAAAAGATAATTTATTGTCCCTCAATTCAAGGGCGACCAAAGCCAAAAATATAATTGGCTATATAAAGGAGTTACCAAACAATGGATCAAGAAAACAATAATGTTGCAGTCGTAGAACTAACAGCCGATATTGTCGCTGCATATGTCAGCAACAACTCAGTTGTTGCAACAGATGTTCCTTCCTTGATTGCTGACGTATTTGATGCGCTAAGCAAAGCTGCTCGCGTTAGCCCAGGAAGCACTCTTGAAGATTTGAAACCAGCAGTACCAGTGAAAAAATCTATCACACCAGATTTCCTTGTCTGCCTTGAAGATGGCAAAAAATTCAAATCATTGAAGCGCCACTTGAGAACCCATTACAATCTTTCACCAGAAGAATATCGCGAAAAGTGGAGCCTACCACACGATTACCCTATGGTTGCCCCCAATTATGCAGCAGCACGTTCACGTCTTGCTAAGAAAATGGGTCTTGGCCAAAGAGCCATGTAATAAGAATCATGTAAAAAATCAGTTTTGTTACATTAAAAATTACAAAAAAACCTTGCTAACCAAATTAGTGAGGTTTTTTTTATAAAAAAATTTTGAATCTTATCAGACACTTAAATCTCAAACGCACTGAAATGAGAACATTTGTTCTCATTTGTTCTTTACTTGTTCTCATTTTCAGCGTAAAAAATAAGAACATTAAGAGAACTTAGGAGTCGAAAGTCATGAGAAAAGAAGCTGAAATTCTATCCCACCAACTAGCACCAAACACAGTACTCTCAATGCTAGATGAAACTTCCGCTCCTCTGGCAAATCACATAACGATCCCAACAGGAGTTTCAATAAGTTCTTCTACTACAGAATTTACGAATACCCTGAAGTCACTAGAATTACCAATTGCCACCACATCATCCATTCAATTACCTGTCCGATCGCAACAAAAAACAACTGAGTTAAATTTCGGAACACCACAAATCGACTTATCTCTCCCAGAAGGAACTCTGTCAAAAGACGGCATCCATGAATTTAATCCAAAACACTTTAGAGATCAGGACCTAGCTTTCAAAACCGCATTAACATTGGCAGCTCGTGAACTTAGCTCTACACAAACAAAACCTATTTTCTGTTTTTTAACCGAAGATCAATCAAATCTAATCAAGTGGCTATCAAGTAGAGAAATTACAAAACTTGGCCTTTCAAAAGAGAACTTGATTGTTATTACAGCCAAACATACAGACGACCTGTTATGGGCAATGGAAGAAACATTACACACAGTAGATGCAGTAGCTCTTGTTGCTCATTTTACGTTGTTAAACAATATCTCCGCACAAAGGTTATCTTTTGCATCTCAATCCAAGAAAATTCCGTGCCTACTGATTTGTAACCATAAAATTGATGGACCAAACCACACAAAATCAAAATGGACCGTGTGGACGGAAGCAGAAGAAGAAAACCTTCAAGATGATAAAATCGGCCTCTCTTTAAGTCAGATTAAAGATGAAAGACAAGACGCAAACTGGATTATCAAATGGCAGGCTGAAAAAGGAAGGTTCACCACAGCGTCAAAAGAAACATTAGTTCCTGGAAGCGCAAAAATACATTAGACATTTTAAGCTATAACCAGCTACATCCCCTCTTTCCAACTTTGTTTCCCCCAATCTGAGGACAATGCCCCTGCTAGGAAAGGGGGGATGTTTTTTGACTTTTTCTACTTTTTTAAGTCCAATACCTTGAAATTAATAAGGTTTAACCTATATATGTATCAAGGACATGGGTGGGTACCTTTAAACTTCCCTTCCCTAATATTGACAAAGTTAAATTCTTTAACTTATAAAGTAAAAATAGCTTTTGAAAAAACCGGCTCAAAGCCGGATATTTTAACAATATACTTATACTCATAATGAGCATAAGGCAGGTAAATCACTTGATCTAGAGATGGATTGACCATCTCCAAAAACATCATCGATGTTGGTAAAACCAACCTGATAGTGTTTTTTCTAAAAGTGATAGAAAAGAGGTTCGTTATGGCGGTAATTGAACAAACAATCACAAAATCAAATAGTGCAGTTGCTGGTGAGAAAACTGAAAGCGCACTAAACGCGCCGGTTACTAGTGGGCAACCTGCAGGCACACTAAAAAGCGAGAAATCCAAATCTTTGGAATACACACCAGAGATCGCAAAGGAAATGGCGCCTTTATATGAAAAGGTGAAATCTGTTGTGCCACCTGTGGAATGGCCACACATGGCGCCATTGATTAAAGCCATCAATGATCTTAAAAAAGAAAAGAATGCCGTCATCTTAGCGCATAACTATATGACGCCTGAGATATTCCATTGTATTTCTGATTTTATGGGCGACAGTCTACAACTAGCTGTCGAAGCCAGCAATGTTGATGCTGATGTCATTCTACAATGCGGTGTACATTTTATGGCCGAAACATCAAAATTGATGAACCCAAGCAAAAAGGTTCTGATCTCAAGCATGGAAGCTGGTTGTTCGCTTGCCGACTCAATCACACCAGAAGATGTCAGAGCTTTAAGAGAAGCCTACCCAGGCGTTCCAATTGTCACCTATGTCAACACGTCAGCAGCTGTAAAAGCTGAATGTGACATTTGCTGCACATCGTCAAATGCTGTTCAAATCGTTGAATCGTTTGAGTCAGATAAAATCTTGATGGTTCCTGATGAATATTTGGCAAAATATGTCGCCACGCAAACATCAAAAGAAATTATTGCCTGGAAAGGTCATTGTGAAGTTCATGAGCGCTTTACAGCAGCTGAGCTAAATGAATATCGTGATGCAAACCCTGGCATTAAAATCATTGCACATCCTGAATGTCCGCCAGAAGTTATTGATGCAGCTGATTTCACAGGCTCAACATCTGGCATGATCAAATGGGTAAAAGATAACCGCCCAGCAAAAGTCATGATGGTGACAGAATGTTCAATGAGCGACAATGTTGCAGTAGAAACTCCTGACGTCGAATTTATTCGTCCATGTAATTTCTGTCCGCACATGAAACGCATCACATTGGAAAATGTCTATGAAGCTCTACTAGAGATGAAAGAAGAAGTGACAATCGATCCAGAAGTAGCCGAGAAAGCCCGTCTCTCTGTAGAACGCATGATTAACGTCACGGCTTAAATCCATCATGGGCGAAAAAAGCCGTAAGAAAACAACAAAGAAAACCAATCAAGCAGCGACCAGCACCTACAATCTTCAACACGAAGTAATCATTGTAGGTGCTGGTCTTGCTGGCTTATTCACCGCACTAAAACTAGCCCCCTTACCCGTAACCATTATCGCTGCCAAAAGCCTCGGCCGAGGGACATCAAGCCATTGGGCACAAGGCGGCATAGCAGCAGCAATCGGTGAAGGTGACAAACCTGAGACACATGCTGAAGATACTATTAATGTCGGTGCTGGCCTTGTTGACAAAAACATAGCCCACCTTGTCACAAAAGAAGCAAACGGTCGCATTGAAGACCTTTTGCAATTTGGAGTACCATTCGACAAAGATTTAGAGGGTAAACTCCAATTATCAAAAGAAGCCGCTCATTCAACAAGAAGAATTGTAAGGGTAGAGGGTGACCGTGCTGGCGCAGCCATTATGGCCGCTCTCATCGAAACCGTCCATAACACCCCATCAATCCGTATAATGGAACAAGTCGAAGTTCATAAACTCGCCAAACAAGGAAATTCAATAAAGGGTGTATATCTCTGGCCGTCAGCAGCTAAAGGCACAGGTGAAGGCACCCTTTTAGAAGGAAAAAATGTAATATTGGCAACAGGTGGATGCGGATTTCTCTTTTCAAAAACAACAAACCCTTACATGGCACGCGGCGAAGGAATTGCTATGGCGGCAAGAGCCGGTGCTGTGATTAGCGATCCTGAATTCATTCAGTTCCACCCTACAGCGATAGATGCAGATCTGGACCCAGCCCCGCTTGCAACTGAAGCCTTACGAGGTGAAGGAGCTCACCTCGTCAATAAAAAAGGTGAGCGCTTTATGATCGATATTCATGAAAGTGCTGAGCTGGCACCAAGAGATATCGTCGCAAGAGCCGTCGACAGAGAATTAAAATCTGGACGTGGAGCATATCTTGATTGCGTCAATACTATTGGGGCTGCAATGAAAGATCATTTCCCAACAGTGATACAAAAATGCAAAGAAGCCGGTATAGATCCCCTAAAGGAACCCATCCCAATAGCACCAGCTGCCCATTTCCAAATGGGTGGAATTGTTACCGACGCCAATGGACGCAGTACCATAGATGGTCTCTGGGCTTGCGGAGAAGTCGCCTCAACCGGATTACATGGAGGTAATCGTCTTGCTTCAAATTCATTGCTTGAGGCCGTCGTCTTTGGGAATCGCATCGCTGAAGACATTCACAATCAAGCTGGCCGCTGCCCTCAAAAAACAACGTCTATCACCATAAATAATGAACAAACGATCTCTCCAAAGCTGGATAAAAAACTAAACAAATCGATCAAAACCTTAAGAGACATGATGTTCCAAAATGTCGGCGTCGAGCGAGATCAAAAAGGCCTCTCAGAGGCAAAAAGAATTTTAGAAGAATTAGAACCTGAACTTCAAGAGAGTGAAAAAACAAAAAACATGTGCCTCACGGCTAAGTTCATTCTCACAGGAGCAATCAATCGCCTTGAAAGTCGTGGCAGTCACTACAGAACAGACAAAACTAAAAAAATTGAACCAGCCAAACGAACTTACCTTAAGCTTGTAGATGTAGAGAACAAATTCAACAAGTCCTAATCTAAGCAAAGACAATCGCAACCAAAGATAAAAGAGATCATGGAAATGGTACAAACCAATAAATCATTGAGCCCCGCACCAAACCTCTTAGTTGAAAAAGCAATTCACTATGCTTTACTAGAAGATCTCGGCCTGGCTGGAGATATAACAACCAATAGTATTTTCAATGATGAGCATATCGGAACAGCTACCTTGCGTGCAAGAGAACATGGTATCCTAGCAGGCAGCCAATTTGTTGAAGCAACATTCCTAGAGTTAAACCCAAACTCTGAGTTAAAGTGGAAAAAGCAGGATGGTGATACGTTAACTCCAAAAGATGTCATTGCTACAATCAAAGCACCAGTAAAAACCTTATTAACCGGCGAGCGTGTCGCCCTCAACTTTCTCGGTCATTTAACCGGAATTGCAAGCCTCACCAATCAATATGTAAAAAAGATCAGCCACACAAAAGCTAAAATCGTAGATACGCGCAAGACAACACCCGGCTTAAGGTTTGCTGAGAAATATGCAGTGAGAGCTGGAGGTGGCGAAAATCATCGTTTTAGACTAGATGATGCCATCCTCATTAAAGACAACCACATCGCCTTTGCAGGCGGCATCAATAACGCCATTGAAAAAGTAAAAGAAGCCAACGGCCATATGGTAAAAATCGAGGTTGAAGTCGATACAATCGACCAACTAAAAGAATGCTTATCTCATAAAATAGATGTTGTTCTCTTGGATAATATGAACCCATCTTTATTAAAAGAAGCGGTACAGCTAATTGATGGAAAGTTTACAATCGAAGCCTCAGGTGGCGTAAACCTCGATACCGTAAAAGAGATTGCAGAAACAGGAGTGAATATAATCTCGGTTGGCGCCCTAACCCATTCGGCAACCTGTTTAGACCTCGGTCTTGATATAGACATAACAGCCTAGTAAGTAAGAAACATAAGTATTTTTTAAAAATAACGGCGCAACTTAATGAAAAAGCACTAAATGCAGCGGTAGCTTGTACGAATGCATAGTGGGCATCTGAAGTAAAAAATAAACACAACGGAACGAACACTTATTGCAACGGTTTCTGGTGGGAAACTGAAGGAGCACTAAAAGAGTAAAATTATGCAAGCAGGTGAATATCTAACTATCGCACTTATCATTTGGATTCTAACTCCAATTCTAGCGCTTTATCTGGCCAAAAGAAAAAAGAGAGATCATAATTTTTGGGTTTTAACCTCTTTTTTATTTCCACCAGCAGTCTTGTTTTTGAGCTGTCTCCCTGTAAGAAAAAAGCCTCTCAAAAAAATGTTCGGTGAAGATAGTGAAGATGACGATCATTTCTTCTCAGGTAAAGACTAAACTCTAAACAAACTTTCTCTACCACAACACCTCACGCTATTTAGAACACAAAAAAATGCCCTAAAGAAATAAACTTCAGGGCATTATTAAATTTTTTTAAAAACAAGCTTAGCTTGCTTATTGAATGGCAGCCACTTCTGTCGGACGAGCAAAATATTTAGCTCGATAGAAGATATGAGCACCAATTTTCTTGATAAATTTCATTGAATGGCGCCATTTTGGCTTCACATAAGTCGCATGGTAATGACTGGCATAACCAATATCTTTTAGCCAAACTTTGCCATCCGTAACCCGCGTAGCAAGCTTAGTGGCAATTACCCAGCGCTTCTTATCCTTCGCCTTATCAGCTAAACCATCACAAGCGAAAGAGAACTGACAGCTATTGCGTCTATGAGCACCCTCATAAACCACACCGCAAACAGTATCAGCATAATAGCTACTGCGTACCCGGTTCATAATAACCTGTGCAACAGCCAGCTGACCTTTAATCGGTTCACTGCGAGCTTCAAAATAAATAGCAGTTGCAAGGCAACGCTTTTCACGTTTACGGAATTCATGCTCCGTTAAACCACCAAAGAATTTACGAGCACCCGCACCAATAGAAGCAACATGCTTCACTTCAAGGCCCGTATTATTCGGACGTTCACCTGTTTCAAGTCTTGAATTAAAACGGGCATTATCTTTACGACCAGTTCCAAAGTGAGTATCACGAGGTAAATTAAAGACCCCTGCCACACGCTTCTGGCTGATAATCGGCAATCCAGCAGTTACTTTTTCAGTTGGACGCACACCAATAGGATCAGGACCAACAGCTTTCCCAACAGGATCAGCAACAGCGACACCAGTAACACTGTGTCGGTTAACTTTTGCAGCTCTATTCACTTTTTGAACGTTGCTAGAATTATAAGTGTTACTTGCTTTGTCAGATTGCACAATCCCCGTATTCTCGATGGATTGTAAAGCCAAACGACGGCGTTCTTCATAATTACCGTTATTAGCAACACGTTGTTTATAAAGCAGATCAGCCCGTGGGCCCTTGCCTCTAATATCAAATAAATCATTTGCCTCAGCAATGATCGGCAAAATCGGCTGTGTCGCATCAGGAATCTTACCATCATAATCAGCACCAGTGCCAGACAATGACATTTCAAGATTTAAGCGATAAACAGCTAGCACATCACCATTACCCGCAATATACCCTAGCCCAAGCATAGGTACTGCTAACGCAGCAATCGCTAAATAGTGAAGTGGTGACAAAATAATCCGGGACATACCCTAAACCTACTAACCTTTTAAATTATGAAACAAAATTTAAACCAGTTTCCCAAATGAAAACACATGAATGTTAAAATTGCCTTTAAACAATTAACAAACGTTAATTTTGGTTAAATTATGTATCTGCTATTAAGCCATTGATTCGCCAATTACCAAAAATCTTGGGCTTGGTTTTCCAGAGCTTTAAGCACCGTTAATACACGCTGCAACGCAGCATATCAAGTAATTTTTTGCCGCAACGCAGCATAAACATGGATTTAATAATGTTTTCAATTAGATGACCTGTGAATAATGCAGCCAACCCTAATTGACAAATCTCACTGATTAAGAGGTAAACAACCTCAAAATTAGCAAACGCAGCGATAAGAACCACAAATCTGAGAAAAATTCACCCCTTAAATGAAGTAGTGAGACCATTTAACACAAAGTGTTGCTTTTTAAACGGCCTTTCAATTCCTGTAGAAAGTTTTTTTTCAACCAAAGATAGACCTTTTGCACCATATTCATTCAAAATTCTATCTTTCAGCCATTTAATAGCCTGAGACTGTCTTGCCTCTTCAATAGACTTATTCTCTATCAAAGTCTGATAATGACCGTCTATGGCATCAATAAGACCCGACAAACCGTCTTCCTTTACAGCAGAAACACTCAAAACCACTGTTTCATGAGCCTCTGGCTCATAATTAGTGATAGAAAGCGCCCCTTTGAGGTCAGCTTCAGCTCTACGCGCCTGCGCCCCCATGTCAGCCTTGGTGATAACAGCAATATCAGGAATTTCCATAATACCAGATTTCATAAATTGCAAACTATCCCCTGAACCAGGCTGAACACACAAAATAACACTATCAGCATGTGACGTTATATCTGCCTCAGATTGGCCAACGCCCACAGTTTCAATAATAACAATATCAAACAAGGCACGCATTAAAACCAAAGCTGGAAAGGTAAGTTGAGCAACGCCGCCCAGTTGACCGCGACTAGCAAGCGAGCGAACAAAAATTCCCTGATCTTCAGGGTCAGTAATCATCCGCGTCCGGTCCCCCAGCAACGCACCACCAGTTTTATGAGAAGAAGGGTCAATAGCAATCACCCCAACAGTTTTATTGCGACCACGCCACTCTTTAATTAATCCATTAATTAAAGTCGATTTACCGACACCAGGCGGACCGGTAAAACCTACAACATGCGCAGTTGCATTGTCATATGCTTCATCGAGCAAGTTAATTGTCGTTTCGCTACTAAAAGAATGTTCAGTCAAAGCCAACGCTTCAGAAAGGGCTCGCTTCCCCCCGTCCCGAACAGATTTGATCCCATCAATCATCTAAATTCCTCACCACACCGGTCAGACAGATTAAAGACCGTCAAACCAGTAAGTCCAAACATTATGAAGATTGCTTTTGTCCCAATATATATGCTTGTGCAGCAGCTAACCGCGCAACCGGCACCCGAAAAGGAGAGCAGGAAATATAATCTAATCCAACTTTTTCAAAAAACTGAATTGAACTAGGATCGCCGCCATGTTCACCGCAAATGCCCATTTTCATACCGTCCCGAGTTTCACGACCACTTTGAACAGCCATATCAACCAATGCACCAACACCATCTGTGTCAATACTAACAAACGGATCAACATCAATAACCCCGTTTCTAGTATAATCGTTCAGGATAGTTGTCGCATCATCACGGCTGAGCCCAAAAGTCGTTTGTGTCAAATCATTCGTGCCAAATGAAAAGAATTCAGCTGACTTGGCAATTTCACCTGCTTGTAAAGCAGCTCGCGGTAATTCGATCATCGTGCCAACATCATAAGAAAGTGACGCACCTCTCTCATCAAAAACCTTTTGAGCCATTTTATCTATGACATCCTTCAATATTTCAAATTCAGCCACTGTCGCAATCAACGGGATCATTATTTCCGGATGAACAGGTTCACCCGATTTAGACTTATCAAGAGCTGCTTCAAAAATAGCTCGAGCCTGCATTTCAGTAATTTCAGGATAACTAATCGCCAGGCGGCACCCTCTATGACCAAGCATAGGGTTAAATTCTTTAAGCTCATCAACCCGAACTTTAATATCATCTGCTTCAAGTCCGAGATGATCAGCCAGGGTTTCAATTTCTTCCCTGTCATGCGGTAAGAATTCATGCAAAGGCGGATCAAGCAAACGAATTGTGATCGGCAGTGCCGGCATAAGAGAAAATAATTCAGAAAAATCAGATCGTTGCATAGGAAGCAATTTATCAAGTGCAGCTCGGCGGCCCTCTTCGTCACGCGCCAAAATCATTTCCCGCATTGCCATGATACGGCTGGTTTCAAAGAACATATGCTCTGTGCGGCAAAGGCCAATTCCTTCAGCACCAAATTTCAAAGCATGTTCAGTTTCCCGAGCCGTTTCTGCATTTGCACGCACTTTTAGGCGGCGAATACCATCAGCCCACCCCATTAACGTACCAAAATCACCAGTTAATTCAGCCTGGCGCATAGGATGCTCACCTTGCAAAACCTCACCAGTAGAACCATCAATCGTAAGCATATCCCCTTCAGACAGCGTCACAGATCCAATACGCATCTTGCGGGTTTCCATATCAATTTTAAGCGCCCCAGCCCCAGAAACACACGGACGCCCCATACCACGAGCAACAACAGCAGCGTGACTAGTCATGCCACCGCGAGCCGTTAAAATACCACAAGCAGCATGCATGCCGTGAATATCTTCCGGACTAGTTTCAACTCGCACTAATAAAACGGATTTACCGAGCCCGGCCTGTGTCTCAGCCTCATCAGCATCAAAAACAATCATCCCAACGGCCGCACCAGGTGACGCTGGCAAGCCCTTAGTTAAAACACGGCGCTCAACATCCGGATCGAGTGTCGGATGCAATAATTGATCAAGAGCCTTTGGCTCAATGCGCAACACAGCCTCTTCTTGGTTAATCAAGCCTTCCTCTGCCATCTCAACAGCCATGCGAACAGCCGCCCCCGTTGTCCTCTTACCAGAGCGAGTTTGCAGCATCCACAATTTACCATCTTGAATGGTGAACTCAATATCCTGACAATCGCGGTAGTGAGTTTCCAATTGCTCGGTAATGCCAACAAATTCGGCAAAAGCTTTTGGCATAACCTCTTCAAGAGATGGGCTATCATCACCTGATTTTTCTTTGGCAGCTTTTGTCAACGGCTGCGGTGTTCGGATACCAGCCACAACATCCTCACCTTGAGCATTCACAAGAAACTCACCATAAAGCTCATTCTCACCAGTTGCTGGATTACGAGTAAAAGCAACACCGGTTGCACTATTTTCACCCATATTACCAAAGACCATTGCCTGCACATTTACAGCAGTTCCCCATTCATGAGAAATATCATGAAGCATGCGATAGGTATCAGCACGGCGTGAATGCCAGGAAAGAAATACAGCACTAATCGCC
Organism: Hyphomicrobiales bacterium 4NK60-0047b; assembly: GCA_040367435.1. NCBI lineage: Bacteria > Pseudomonadati > Pseudomonadota > Alphaproteobacteria > Hyphomicrobiales > Hyphomicrobiales bacterium 4NK60-0047b. Next base: position 706,145 of record BAABWY010000001.1, read on the forward strand.
CCCCATAATTGCTCATGCACATCACTTGGGAAAGGCTGTCCATTCTCCTCAACAACACAGGCTTTATATTGCTCAATAATATCGAGCCAATCATCTGCATCTAACTCAGTATCCGTTGAAAAGCCATTGAGATTCTTGAAATTTTCCAAAATATCTTCAAATAAGCCATGTTCCACTTCCATCACAACAGAAGCATACATCTGAATAAAACGGCGATAGCTATCATACGCAAATCGGCGATCACCAGACCTTGCAGCTAGCCCTTCAACTGTCTCATCATTCAGGCCTAAATTAAGAACAGTATCCATCATGCCAGGCATAGAAACACGCGCGCCAGAACGAACAGAAACCAACAAAGGTGTTTCTTTGCTGCCATATACGGAGCCAACAAGTTCACCAACATGATCCAAGGCAGCCTGAGTTTGGCGCTTTAAATCTTCAGGTAGTGTTTTATCGTTTTTATAAAAAACACTGCACACATCAGTTGTAATCGTAAACCCAGGTGGAACAGGCAAACCAATACTGGCCATCTCGGCCAAATTCGCCCCTTTACCACCAAGCAAATTACGGTCAACAGCACGCCCATCAGCACTGCCGCCTCCAAATTGATAAACCCATTTTGGAATATTAGAATTGGCAGGTGTGCCAATTTGATGTGACATAATTTGTACCCTTATGTTTTTTTTAAGAGTTTAGTTTGCAAACCCGAGAAGAGCAACGAATGAGTGCTAATTTCAGATGAAAAAACACAAATGACACTCACAAATAAATTGTCAAGCAGCAAACTTATAAATTTAAGATAGGAATAGGTGCCTTTTTAAAGTTCGTTCACAGCGCATGTAATAAAACAAACGGAACAATTACAAAGAAAACGATTAAGCAACACCGCTCGAAGGTTGATAGTAGCCCGAAGTCAGCACCCATTGTGGGTCTACAGCACCCTGATATACATAAACCCAGGCCCGATAATCTTGTCCCTCATTATCTCTAACAGTCGCTAACACCCTTGAAAATTCATGTGGCTGCTGATCTTCTTCAGAACACCCTTCATAAGCGTCAAGAAGAGAAAGCAATGCATTCGGGCGAACAATTTCATAAAGCTCACCATAAACAGCCGTGCCACAATCCTCTAAAACCAAACCTGGATAAGGCCCTAAATCATAAATCCGCCCAGCAATAATTGCTTCCGCCTGATAATTAGCATGCGCTCGCATCATAGCGCCCATAGGGTTTGAAATATTCCGCTTCAACGAGCCATATACGAAAATATATTGCTTATCCAAGGACGGTTCAGTTCCATTTGGTCCAGAAGAAAGATTATCTAAAGACATTCAGCCACACATTTCTTTTCATCAATTGAAATAAAATCAAAACGCAATATTAACTTCAAGAATCAATAGAGATTCTAGTCTCTATCACCTAAATTGTCATGGCCACATTCAGCCATCCCCCACATCTAGCAAACTACTCCACAAAATTTATGTTTCAAAATGACCCACCGTTCAGAGAAAGTTAACCACATCACGATAATGTGAAGAGAAGAGTTTTAGTTTTTTATTTTAGTTCTAGTGGAGTTCATTAGTCATGCGTCGCGTGTCAAATTTGAGTGCAAAAGCACTTGCAAGTCTTGCCTTAACTGGCCTTGTTTCCCTTTATTCCTCTCAAGCACATTCATCGGATCTTTCTTTTGAAGACGGTGAAAGATATTACGAACATTCAATGAAAGATGAGCCGACAAGTGTTCTTCCAGATCATTGGTTCGTCACCGCAAACACAGCCTATGCCGATGTTATTCTTGATTATGATGAAAACATAACAAGTAAAGCGATCGATCAACTTATCTTTCGCAAAAACGGGCACATTAAAAACAAAAAAGTCTATATATCAGGCCTTTTGAAGGGATCTTATCTGGGTGAATGGACCAATACAGAGAACGCATTCCCTATTCTAACGCGTTTCCCAACTCATGCCACCGGCACATCAGCTCATGGCTTCTTCGTAGATAATGCAGCCCTTGCGTTCACTGCAACACCAACTGATTACCTAACCATTTTCGCTCAACTTGAGTATCACGAAACTCGTTTTGATAGCCAAGACGAAATCCAATTAAGAAGAGGTTACGTGACGTTAGGTGATCTAAACCGCTCACCTCTCTATCTAACATTTGGTCGCAAAACCATTAACTTCGGTGATTTTGATCAATACAATCCATTTTCTCAGAACATCAACAATCACTTCTTTAGAGCTGAAAGTGATGGCGTGATTGCAGAAGTTGGTTACGTCAGCAAGCTCATGCACCTCTCAGCCACTGCCATTTCTGGTGGCCGCCATCTGCGCACAGCCGATACAGCTAACAAAGATGATATCGACAACTTCGCACTGAATGGTGACATCTTCATCCCTGTTAGAGAAGACATGACTTTAAAAATAGGTGCCGGTTACCTTCATGGCACAATCTACAATCACACTTTGCCACATCACCCTGGTCCGGAAATTGATTGCCCAGTAACACCTGGCACGCAAGGTGTTCCAAAATGCCGCGGCCGCAATGCCGCATGGGATATTCGCGCTGAGTTCACATCACCAATGTTCGATATTATGGCTGAGTACACAGCAACTGTAGACCCATGGCCAGCAACCAACCAAAAGCTAGAAGCTTTTACAGTCCAAGGGCGCTATAAAACTGAGCTTTATGATCACAAAACACATTTCACTGTGAGCTATAGTCACTCTGATATTGGCCCATTCCAAACTGGTGGTCCAGGCTCTCCAACATTTGATGCTATTGAACAAATCATTGGTGGTGTGGAGGTCTTTATCAATCCAAACTTCTCAGTGGGTATTGAATATTCACACAACACTGGTTTCGCTCCTTTAATCAATATCACAGATGTTGCAAAAGATGCAGAAGCCGATCAACTAGTTATCGGAGGTCGTGTCGTATTTTAATTCCCTTTAAAATCGACGAATGAACTCCACTATAAAAGCGTTTCTTTCATGTGCCTCACTTAAAAGGCAGTCACTTAAGTCAACCTGTCCCCCAAAAGACTTTGACAAGACAAAAGACCCAGCATGAAAGAAACGCTTTTTATTTTAAAAAAATAGTTTAGGTCTCATCAATCTCTTCATTTACCAGCTCATAATATCCCGGTAAGATTTCGTACAATTTACTTCTTCCCAAGTCCGTGAGAGAAATTTTCTTAGCGCGGCCATCACTCTCACAATCACTTACCGCTACAAACCCTACTTTTTCAAGTGATTTCAAAGAATTCGAGATAACTGGTTTTGAAACATCAAGTCGGCGAACCAAATCACTAATAACAAAATCTTCCTGCTCTGGTTCACGATCCAAAACAATCAATATTAAAAACCTGGTTTGAGAAAGATTATAGGTCATGAAGTAAGCCTCTAACTTTCTAATAAACAAACTCGCACGACGAAGCATGATTAAAACTTCATCAGTTTTATCAATATCCATCTCAGGAAACTTGTCAGCATAACGTTGCATCATTTTCTTAGTCGGAAGTTCTTTTAAAAAAAACATCGAAGCTTTATTTCCACTAAATCATAAATAAACATGAGCTCAAAAACTCACCTTACACCAATTCACCACTTGCCACCAAAACAGCCTTACCCCCCAATCGAACAAGCTTAATTCCTTTTGATTGGAACTCAACTTCTAGTTTTAAAAAGCTAGGCCTCTCCATTTCAAAACCTTGCTCGATTATTGTTTCATACTTGGTTTGCGCATCAATTTCAAACGCCTCAATAACACGAGAAAAGCCAACTGCCGCCGCCCCCGTAGCCGCGTCTTCCATTATACCAAAATCAGGAGCAAACATCCGCGCATGATATCCACTATCCGCGCGAGCTCCCCCCCGGCAATAAACATATACCCCCACAGGGTTACTCTTTGAAAAAGCATTTTTCCAATAGGCAAAATTGGGAGATACTTGCCTCACTAGGGAAAGGTTTTTCAAAGGCACATAAACAAAACGAATACCAATTTCAGCACTCATCACTTTATGATTTTCAAAACCAACATCTTGAATATCAACACCAAGTGCATCAGCAACCAGATCGACCTCAGGCACAGAACTAATCAATTTAGGAAGAGCCGGCACATCAAACTCCGCATAACAAGCCTTCCCAGAAGAGACAGATACTGCACATCGCACGGGTCCAATTTCTTCATCCAAAACCAATAGAATATCAGAGCCGCTATTTTGTTCCTGAGCTTTAAATGAGCCAAGCAAAAAAGCAGTTCCGATTGTTGGATGTCCTGCAAAAGGAATTTCCGAAGAAGGTGTAAAAATGCGCGCCTTTGCAGCAGCCGTTGGGTTCTCACTAGATTGTAGGAATACAGTTTCAGAAAATCCAAATTCTTTAGTAATCGCAAGCATTTGCTCAGAAGTCAGCCCATCAGCGTCTTCAACAATCGCCAACTGATTGCCTTCATAAGCTTGGTCAGTAAAAACATCAAGAATATGAAATTTCCGTCCCATAACAACTCCAGATTTTAAATATAAATTGAAAGCAAAGGCTAACACAAACCATAAAAAAACACCGCTTCTTTTTCAAAAAGCAGTGTTTAAAACATTAACCACAAAAAAACGCCCCTTTAAAAAGGAGCGTTTTAGAATTATCTAACCTTACGAAGAAGGAGCTCAGCCTTAGTCCGGTTGCTGGTGGGCAACTGAAGGACAAAAAAGGCTGAGGGACATGAGCTTTAGCAGCGCGGGTGCTTTGTGGGCAACCTCAAGCGCCACTAAAAAGCAATAGCCGTGGGAGAAAAAGAAGCTAGCCTCTAATTTTTCGTTTTATCAACCAAGGCTTTTTCTTTAATCCAAGGCATCATGTCACGAAGACGACCACCAACTTCTTCACAAGGATGCTCATCAGCTTTCGCACGCATCGCTTTAAAGCTTGTTTGGCCAACTTTATTTTCAAGCATAAAGTCACGAGTAAAGCGACCCTCTTGAATATCAACAAGAACCTCTTTCATGCGCTCTTTCACATCGGGTGTAATCACGCGTGGACCAGAAACATACTCACCATATTCAGCAGTGTTTGAAATTGAGTAATTCATGTTGGCAATACCACCTTCATAAATCAAATCAACGATCAATTTCATTTCGTGAAGACATTCAAAATATGCCATTTCAGGAGCGTAACCAGCTTCAGTCAATGTCTCAAAACCAGCACGCATCAATTCAACAACACCGCCACAAAGAACAGCTTGCTCACCAAATAGGTCTGTTTCACATTCTTCACGGAATGTAGTTTCAATCGTACCAGCTTTACCACCACCAATCGCAGCAGCATAAGAAAGAGCTACATCTTTCGCATTACCAGTTGCATCTTGATGCATAGCAATAAGGCATGGCAAACCGCCACCACGAAGATATTCACCGCGCACAGTATGACCTGGCCCCTTTGGCGCAATCATAATTACATCGATTTTAGAACTAGCTTCAATTAAGTTGAAGTGAACATTCAAACCATGAGCAAAAGCAAGTGCTGCACCATCGCGAATGTTTGGCGCAATTTCATCACGATACAAGTCAGCTTGCAATTCATCCGGCACCAAAATCATCATCAGGTCAGCCCATCCAGCAGCTTCAGCCACTGTCATGACCTTAATACCTTCAGCTTCAGCTTTCGCCCGTGATGATGAGCCTTCACGAAGACCAACACAAATATCAGTAACACCAGAATCTCTAAGATTAAGTGTGTGAGCATGTCCTTGTGAGCCATAACCAATGACAGCAACTTTTTTAGATTTAATCAGATTTACATCTGCATCTTGATCATAATAAACGCGCATTATATTAATTTACCTTTTTCTTCGTCAATTTTGCCCAACACTGGCTTCAATCTAGTTAAAGTCAATCCGTGGAATGACCCTTATAAATGAAGACAAATGAGAGGCAAAACATTTTCTCTATCCCATTAGTGATTGGGCGTAATGCCCAAACTCATCCTTGTCAATGTTCAATGCCTAAATTTGATGCCCTAGCTGCGTTAAATACCGCTTTACGGTCTCTTTAACGCCAAAAACCAAGCAATCAGCCGTAAAACAATGACCAATCGACGTCTCTGCAATCCCAGGCACTCGTTTTACAAGTGCGGGTAAATTGGCCAAAGTTAAATCATGCCCAGCATTTACTTCAATACCGGCAGCTTTAGCTGCAGCAAATGTCGCCTCAATCCGGTCCAACTCTTCTTGAATATGAGTGTCTTTTACCAAAGCCCCATAAGGCCCCGTATAAATTTCAACTCGGTCAGCCCCGACTGATGCCGCCTCAGTTACAACCTTTGGGTCCGTATCAACAAATAAAGACACACGGCATTGAGCCTCATGCGCAATGTTAATCACATTTGTTAGCATCTCTTTATTTGCAGCCACATCCCACCCATGATCAGATGTATTCTGTGAAGGATCATCAGGAACAAATGTCACCTGATCAGGGCGAATATCTAAGATTACCGCCATAAAGCGATCATCAGGATATCCCTCAATATTAAACTCTTTTAAAGGATAGCGCTCAGTGATCATCTCTTTAAGATCATACACATCTTGCCGTCTGATATGCCGCTCGTCTGGCCGAGGATGAACAGTCAAGCCATGCGCACCAGCGTCCAGCGCCAGTGCACCAATACCAGTTACACTTGGCCACGACAAATCTCTCCTGTTTCTCAACAGAGCAATTGCATTTAAATTTACACTTAAATGAGGAGCCATAATGCTAGCCTAAAACTTCCAGGAAAAAGTATGAGTTAATTTGAAAAACAGATTTAGCTTATTCGCCCATTTTCTCAGAGCCACGAGAAATAGCCGCAATACCAGTACGCGCCACTTCAACAAGACCAAGAGGTTTCATAAGCTGAATAAACTGCTCAATCTTGCCAGACTTACCTGTAATCTCAAAAACAAAATGGTCAATCGAAGCATCAACAACTTGCGCCCGAAACGCTTCAGCAAGCCGCAAGGCTTCAACCCGGTTATCACCCTTGCCAGCAACTTTAACTAGCGCAAGTTCGCGCTCAAGCGCGCGCCCTTTCACGGTTAGGTCAGTCACATGGTGTACAGGAATCAACCGAGAAAATTGAGCCTTAATCTGCTCAATCACCATTGGTGTTCCCTCAGTTACAACAGTAATGCGAGATAAGTGTTTTTCGTGAGACGTCTCCGTCACAGTTAAACTATCAATGTTATAACCACGTCCAGAAAACAGCCCAATAACCCGTGCCAAAACGCCAGGTTCATTGTCAACCAAAGCAGATAATGTATGCTTTTCAGTTTGATCAGTTTCAGTGCTCATAGAAATGCTCTAATCTTTTAATCTATTGTTCTATATATAATAATGGGAAATCGGTGCAATGACACAAATTCTTTATTTAGAGGTCCTTATTTGAAAAAGATCTAAACAAGAACCTTACCCTCTTCTTTAATCGCGCTCTGCAAATTCTCCGCCTCAACATCCGACGCAAGCAACATATTATTATGCGCTTCACCTGAAGGGATCATTGGGAAACAATTCGCAAGCTTTTCAATCCGGCAATCAAAAAGAACAGGCTTGTCACACGCAATCATTTCCTTAATCGCATCATCAAGTTTTGCAGGATCATCACAGCGAATACCAACACCGCCATAAGCCTCAGCTAATTTAACAAAGTCAGGCAACGCTTCAGAATAAGAATGAGAATAACGCCCACCATGCAACAGTTCCTGCCACTGACGAACCATGCCCATAAATTCATTATTCAAAATGAAAATCTTGATAGGAAGGTTATATTGAACAGCTGATGACATTTCTTGCATGGTCATTTGAACAGATGCCTCACCAGCAATATCAATCACCAATGCGTCTCGGTGGGCCACTTGAATGCCAAGAGCCGCAGGTAAACCATATCCCATCGTTCCCAAACCACCAGATGTCATCCACCTGTTTGGGTTCTCAAAGCCATAATATTGCGCCGCCCACATTTGATGCTGACCAACTTCAGTTGAGATATATGTCTCTTGATCTTTGGTTAGTTCATAAAGGCGCTCAATCGCATATTGCGGCATAATTGTTTTTTTAGACGGTTTATAACCAAGACACTTCTTGGAACGCCATTCATCAATCTGGCCCCACCAGGCTTTAAGTGCCTTTTTATCAATCTGTTCCGCTTTGTTTTTCCAAATGCGAACCATGTCCTCAAGAACATGTCCAACATCACCAATAATAGGGACATCAACAGGAACCGTTTTGTTAATTGAAGACGGATCAATATCGATATGAATTTTCTTCGAATTTGGAGCAAACGCATCTAATCGCCCGGTAATCCGGTCGTCAAAACGAGCGCCAACACAAACCATGACATCACAATCATGCATGGCCCAATTCGCCTCATATGTGCCGTGCATGCCAAGCATACCAAGCCATTGATCTGAACTCGCAGGATAAGCCCCAAGCCCCATCAAGGTAGAAGTAATTGGAACACCCGTCTTATCCACCAATTCTCGAAGCAATTCACAAGCATTCGGGCCAGAGTTGATCACACCGCCGCCTGTATAAAATAACGGCTTTTTAGCATTCGCCAGTAGATCAACCGCTTCGCGAATGGCGCTTTGTTCACCCTTCACAACAGGTCTATAAGTCCGATGCTTAATTTTCTTAGGGCCAACATATTCACCAAGTGCAAATTGAATATCTTTAGGAATATCAATCACAACTGGGCCAGGTCTGCCGCTCGACGCCACATAAAAAGCTTCATGCATAACACGAGCTAAGTCATTCACATCTTTAACTAAATAGTTGTGCTTAGTACAAGGCCGCGTGATCCCAACCGTGTCACATTCCTGAAATGCATCCGTTCCAATCAAGTGACTTGGAACTTGCCCAGTGATACAAACCAAAGGAATAGAATCCAACAGCGCATCAGCCAAACCAGTAACGGCATTCGTAGCCCCTGGACCAGATGTCACCAAAAGGACACCGACTTTGCCAGTTGAGCGTGCATATCCTTCAGCCGCATGAGCAGCACCCTGCTCATGACGGACCAGAATATGCTCGATTTTTTCACTATTAAAAATCGCATCATAAATTGGCAAAACAGCACCACCTGGATATCCAAATATATGGTCTACCCCTTGATCTGCAAGAGCTTGCAGAACAATATCAGCGCCTGACAGTGTCCGTGACATTCTAATCTCCAAATATTTAATATGACAAAAGCTCAAAAAATTGAGCTTTTCACCACACTAACCTAAAATTTAATGACTTAAAATAAATCACTTCAAAAAGATGAAAAATTCCAATAACCCAAAACCTTTAGATTAGTAGATTTTACCATCAAAAAAGCGAAATATTTAGTATATCAAGGCAGCCACACTAACCAATGCAAACACATAGGTCAACAGTCTTCGTGAATTTTCGAAAAAATTTCAGGCCTTAACCTTTTCATATGTTGCGCATCAAGCTGATTCCACGAAATCATATTACGTCTAAGCCATGTTAATTGACGTTTTGCGTAACGTCGTGTCTGTTGCTGCGCTAAAGCCACCGCACAATCAAGCCCCATATCCCCCTTTAGAAATCCTGCAAGTTCAGGCACCCCAAGCGCCCGCATAATCGGTAAATTAGAATCAAAGCCAAGATCCAACAGAGCCTGCACTTCAGAAAGTCCGTTATCAGTGCCTTCAGCAGACACCATTTCTTTAAACCTACGGTCAATCCGTTCATACAAATGAGACCGCTCCCAACAAACCACAAACCCATGTACATCTTTAAAGGACAATAAAGGTTCACTATTCGTTTCTTGCCAGTGTTTTAAAGACTTTCCCGTCCCCTCAATCACCTCAAGCGCCCTTATAATCCGCTGTGTATCCCCAGGCTTCAATTCTGTCGCCATCAAAGGGTCCTTGTCACTTAATATTTCATGAAGTCTTGGCGCTCCTAAGCGCTCAGCCTCATCTCGCCAAAATTTGCGAGTTTCATCAGCAATATCAGGAACTTGAGAAAGCCCTTCAAGCAAAGCTTTATAATAAAGCCCGGTCCCACCAACAAATATCGGGCGCTTACCTATCGCCGCAATCTCATTTAATGTTTCATTTACATCCTCAAGCCACGCACCGGTTGAATAAGCTTGCTTGCCACTAACATGCCCATAAAGCCGATGTGGCACGCACTCCATATCGCTAGTGGATGGCCGTGCCGAGAGAATTGATAGCTCATTATAAACCTGACAACTGTCAGCGTTTACAATCACACCATTAAATTCTTCAGCCAAAGCCATGGCCAATGAAGATTTTCCACTCGCTGTTGCCCCGGCTATCAAAATAGGCTTTGTCATTAATTTTCTGTTCCTGAAAACGAAAGGGTGAGCGATGAAAACTAGCCCTTTTTAACTGAATAAAATTCGAATATAAGTTCGTTAAAAGAATGTAGTATTACCAATTTTTAAAACACAACGTAATGAAATAGAGATAACCAATCAATGTCACAATCAAAAACAGCTGCCATTCTGACCATCATCGCCCCTGAAGGACAAGCTTTACTCAATGACACGATCATCTCAACTTTAAAAAACAATTTAAAAATAGAAAACGATCCTATTTGGCTATCAGTGGGTGATGCATTGGACCTGGAACTCAATGTTCCATGGATGATGGAGAAAGCACCTAAAGATTTAAAGAACGATATAGCAGATTACCTAGAACCTTATCCCTTTGATTTCGCCTTGCAACAAAGTGAGCACCGCCGCAAGAAACTACTCATCTCAGATATGGATTCAACGATCATCGGTGAAGAGTGTATTGATGAAATCGCCCACATGGCTGGCATCAAACCCAAAATCGCCGCCATTACAGAGCGCGCGATGCAAGGTGAAATTGAATTTGACGCGGCCCTTCGCGAACGCGTTGGCTTGTTAAAAGACCTTGATACCAAAGCTCTTGACACGGTCATCAGCGAGCGACTAAACCTCAACAAAGGCGCAAGAACCCTTGTTCAAACAATGGCCGCAAACAATGCCTATTGTGCCCTTGTCTCAGGTGGCTTCACCTTCTTTACAGAAAAAATAGCAAAACTAACTGGCTTCCATACAACTCAGGCCAACACCTTAGAAATTGAGAATGATAAACTCACCGGCAACGTCATCCCTCCAATACTAGGAAGCGCGGCCAAAAAACAAGCTCTTGAACAATTCATCAATGAGCAGAAAATTTTACCTGAAGATACACTAGCAGTGGGTGATGGTGCAAACGATCTTGAAATGATCAAGGCCTCTGGCCTCGGCGTTGCGTATTACGCAAAACCAATTGTCGCAGCTGAAGCAGATGCCTCTGTCAATCACACAGACCTAACCGCACTGCTTTACATGCAAGGCTATAAAAAGTCAGACTTTTTTACTGATTAATCTGTAGCGATTTGAAAAAATAGAGACCTTACAAAAAATAACGAAACAGAATTAAGAACATGATGACGAATAAATCCTCTTTCAGAAAACCAATGAAAATGAACATTAGCGTTATCTGTTCGCAAGTTTTCTCTTTATGTTTTGCGGCACTATTCCTCATCTCTACATCGGTCATCGACTATGCTAAAGCTGATAGGCATCAAGAAGCCGAATTAGAAAAACAGGTCAAACAACAAGCCGAAACTGAAAAAGCTCAAAAAGCCATCACGTCCCTGACAGAGCTAATACAAAATCAAATCACTCAAAAAGCTTTGATTAAAAAATTAAAATCAGAATTAAGAAGCGCAAGAGAAGACGTCAGTAAAAAAGAAATTGAAGAAACGCTAAAACAAGAAATTAAAAAAGAAGAAACCATAGAAGAGCAAATATCAACATTGACTTCTGGAGTTTCCGAGCAAACTTACAAGACACAACAAACAAAAAAATTCAACCTACAAGACGAACTTCAAGGCCTTGCTGAACCATTTGTAAAAATGATCAAAAGCAGCACAGAAAACGCACGCCAAATTGATGAATTAAAACAAACCATCAGCGAAGCAAAACGCAGACAAACCATCGCAAAGCGCGCCATCACACGCATAGAAAAATTACAAACCACGCTTCAAAAGACCAAGCCACAAAATTCAAGAAACACCAAAACCCATTTAAAAGAAGAGCTAAAACTTTGGAGCAAGAGAAACAAAGACGCAAGAACTCTAGAAAACACATCCTTACAACAGCTCCGCTTAAAAGAAGAAGCGGCAAGCTCTGACAATCTAGAAAATTACGCAACTAGCTTCATCCGCACAAGAGGCGTCAACTTGCTTTTTGCCATCCTCACCTTCGTCGGCACCTTCATGCTATTAAGAGCCGTGAGCAAAATAGCCAGCATCTTCTTTCACAAACGCGGCATCAAACATAGTTTTTATACGCGTCTTACAAGATTAATTTTCGAGGCACTAACAATTGTCGTCTCGACACTCACAATGATGTTTGTTCTAAACTATTTAAATGACTGGATCCTGCTTGGTGTCGCAGGCCTCTTCACCATAGCACTGGCATGGATCGGTCTAAACATGCTCCCAGTAATTATCGAACAATCCATTTTGCTCCTTAATCTAGGTGCCGTACAGGAAGGCGAACGTCTGATGATTGATGGCGTCCCCTGGTTTGTAAAACGCCTTGATCACTACACCGTGCTAGAAAATCCAGATCTGGATGGCGGGCATTTTTCCGTTCCAATTAGAGAGCTGGTTGGTAGACACTCTCGCCCACCAGCAGATGATGAAGCATGGTTTCCAACAAAAAAAGACGATTGGGTGCAATTAGAAAATGAAACAATCGCAAAGGTCATCATTCAAACTCCGGAATTGGTACAATTGATTGAACTAGGTGGTGCCAGAATAACCTTTAAAACAACTGATTTTCTCGATGCAAAATTGCGCAACCTCTCAACCGGTTTCCGTATCAAACTCGAGTTTGGCATATCATACAAACACCAAAAACAAGCAACAACTGAAATCCCAACTCAACTTAGAACCTATATTGAAGCTGGTATCAGTAAATATATCGGCAAGGAAAACATAAGAAACGTAGAAGTTGAAGTCCTTCGCGCCGGCCCCTCTTCCATAGATTATGAAATAGAAGCCGACTTTAAAGGTAATGTCGCCCCTAAATATGAAGACCTGGAAGCGGAATTAAGTAAACTAATGATCGAAGCCTGCAACACTTACGATCTTGAAATTCCATTCCCACAATTGGTCATTCATCAACCAGCAAATACTTAAAAATCAATCATGGTGTTTATGATGTTTTTTGTGTTTTTTAGATTTTAAAATAGAAATGCCAACATCAACACCAAGGTCGATCAACTCTTTATTGACCTTCTTTTTCTTCTTGTAAATTTTACAATAACACTTGGTGCTGTTTTGCACGCACTTACCCTTATTGCCCTTAGCATCCGAGCATTTCTTACCGCGAATGCCCGCTTTGCATGTGGACTTATTATTGTAATGCTTGTGAAAACACCGATCTGGCTTATCTGCAAAAGCAGGCGAGTTTAATCCCAGTGAAACAACAAGTGAAAAAAGAACAACAAAACTTGCCATCACCGATTTATAAAAAATAGAACATATATTTTGAGAACAACTCATACCTAACTCCTTACTAAAAAGAGCGGCCTCATTAACCTAAAATCAACTATACACCAATCCAGAAAATTCTCATAATCCAGAACATAATTGAGATTAACAAAAAACCCGGCAACCAAATTAATGATTACCGGGTTTAATGAAATTATGTATTTAAACATCCAAGCTGCCGAGCAAAAAAACGTAGGTCTCTGCGTGTTGTTGGTGGGCAATCGAAGAGCACATAAGGAGACCGTCAACTCTTAAGGGCGGCAGCTTCGCTGCCATCACCCGTGAGAGAAATAAAAAAACAGCCCTAGAGACACCAAGAAGGAGTGACGCCACTCCGGCGTCAGGACATGACGCCAGAGGCGTCCGACGCAAGCGCCGCCCCTCGGAGACTCAAGTGTATAGCACTTGAAATAGCCGTGAGAGAGACAAACCTTCTAACCCGCAGGGTTAGTGCGGTTGCCTTGTGGGCAACCTAAAGCACCAACAAAAACTTCTAACCCGCAGGGTTAGTGCGGTTGCCTTGTGGGCAACCTGAAGCACCAACTAAAATTTCTAACCCGCAGGGTTAGAAGGCAATGCTACAAAACCAAACTCACCACGCCCGCGCGCGATAAAGAAAATGATGTTCTTTTTATTGGTTTTCTTCAAAGCTTCGACTTTCTTAACAACCTGATCAGCTGTTGAGACCTGCTCTTGCATCACTTCAACAATTACAAACCCTGGACGAAGTCCTTTTTCAGCAGCACGGCTATTTGGCGCAACTTTCGTAATCACCACACCTTTAGTTTTCGCATCCAAACGATATTGACGGCGAAGATCAGGCGTAATGTTTGAAAGCGTCATACCAAGAACAGCACTCTCAGCAGGCTTGTCAGGTTGAGCACGGCCAGCAAGTTCAGGGTTATTCTTTTCAGCCGCTTCAAGGCGAGCAATCTTCACCTTAACTGTGACTTCCTTACCCTGACGTAGCAACTTAACATCAACCGTTTTTTCAACAGGTGTAAGTGCAACAATCTTAGGTAGCTCACGTGAAGATTTCACATAATTCCCATCAAATTCTAGTATAATGTCACTCGGCACAAAGCCAGCCTTCTCAGCAGGCCCACCTTTGGTAACACGAGAAACCAGCGCTCCCTCAGGTTTCGCCATGCCAAAACCTTCAGCAATTTCCGGCGTTACTTTCTGAATAAGAACGCCAAGCCAACCGCGGCGTGTCTCACCATATTTTTTTAGCTGAGAAACAACATTTACAACTGTGTCAGAGGGCACAGAAAAACCAATACCAATAGAGCCACCAGATGGAGAAATAATCGCTGTGTTCACACCAATAACTTCACCCTTCATATTGAAAAGCGGTCCACCAGAGTTACCCTTATTGATCGCCGCATCCGTTTGAATAAATTCATCATACGGGCCTGAGTTAATATCTCTGTCTTTAGCTGAAACGATACCAACAGTCACAGTACCGCCAAGGCCAAATGGATTACCAATCGCCATCACCCAGTCACCTACACGCGCTTCAGATGATTTACCAAAAGGCACAGCACTTAATGGCTTTTTAGGAGAAACTTTTAGCAGAGCCAAATCCGTTTTGGCATCAACACCAAGAACTTTATCAACCTTAAGTTTTGTACCATCAACAAAATTTACAAAGATTTCGTCGGCGCCCTTAATCACGTGGTTATTGGTAACGATTAAACCACTTGTATCAATAACAAAACCTGACCCTAATGAACTAACACGTTGAGCCCGGTTATTTTTCTTATTTTCATCAAAGAAGTCTTTGAAGAATTTCTCAAAAGGTAATCCTTTTGGCAATTGAGGAGGACGGCCCGGCGCCCCTCTTTTGTTAAATGCCGGCTTAACTTTCTGACTTGTTGAAATGTTCACAACCGCGTTTTGCAAACTATCAGCCAAATCAGCTAAAGTTCTATCTTGAGTATCTTTCGCATCTGCTTGTGCAATCATCATTGCAGACAAGAGAAATAGCGTGATGCCAAAAAGAATTAGTGCATCTCTTAAATAGGTAGAGAAGCGAGTATCTTTAGTCTGCGCAATTGCAACAGCTCTATTTTTTTGTGAAGCACGCATTAAACGAGCTCTTTTTTCTTGTGCTGATAAGTTTGAACGATTGCGAACCATCGCATTTCTCCTAAAATCGTACATATGAACGAACTTGAAAACTCTAAATTTGAAAGCAATAAGCGTCCCGCATCCATTCAACATGAGAAAATCTAAAATTGTTTATCTCTCTAGCTAACTTTTCAGCTCAAAAAACAAACAAAATCAGGTCTAATAAGTAAATAACAAGCAAATTAAGTGCAGCTAAGAACTTACACCCAAAAAGCTAAAACTCAAAATTTGAAAAACTGAACTTGTGACGGCTCAATCACTTCATCTAATTAAGTAAACATTGCAAACACATTATATATAAGCCACTGAAACAAAGATACCAGATGTAAGTGCAATTATTCGTGTAAACACTCACTTCATAGTGAGGGTATTTTAAGGCAAAACAAGAGATTAAGCCAAAACTTCACAAAGAATTTAAATTCGGGCTTGTTGTACAAAATAAATTATACCAACCCCAAACGCCAAAGACCCCACGCCAATATAACGCAGGGTCTGCTCATCTGTTTTTGAAATTTGCATGATAACTTTAGCAATTGTGTGTGGGAAAAGGCCCCATAAAAGCCCTTCAATAACAAAGGCAAAGCCAATCCCCATCACAAAATCAAGCATGAAATAACCAATTCAGTTTATTCACCACTCGGCTTATTAAAAAATCTGAAAAACTCAGATTTAGGCGTAATCACAAGCCGTGTATCACCAGAAGCCAGCCCTTTTTCATAAGCTTGCATAGAACGGTAAAACGCAAAGAATTTCGGATCACGATTAAAGGCTTCCGCAAACACGCTATTGCGCTCCGCGTCACCCTCACCACGAATAATCTCAGATTTCTTCGTAGCTTCCGCTTTCAGCTCAATCACAGTTCTGTCCGCTTCGGCGCGAATTTTAATCGACTCTTCCTCACCTTCGGCGCGATATGTCGCAGCTTCCTGCTGACGTTCCCGCTTCATACGAGTGTAAACATTTTGCTCCAATTGCTGTGGTAAATCGGCACGTTTCAAACGCACATCAACAACGTCAACACCAAAAGGTTGAACTTTCTGTTTCACGATCTTAGTCACTTCACTCATGAGTTCTTTACGCTTGTCTTTAACAATATCATCAAGACTAGCACCAGACAGAACCTCACGGAATGACGCATTCACAAAGTCAAACAAACGACTGTCAAATTGCAAACGAGAGCCAATATTTTGATAAAACTTCAACGGTTCAGTGATTTTATAACGAGCAAACGCATCAATAATAATCCGCTTTTTACCCGCGATCAAAATCTCACGTGAAGGAACGTCAACTTCCAAAAGCTTTTTGTCAAAATAAACAACGTTTTGAACAAAAGGAATTTTGAAATGTAGGCCAGGCTCAGAAATTTCTTTCTCAACAGAACCAAGTTGTAAAACCATCGCCCGCTCAGTCTGATGAACTGTGAACAATGAAAAATAGGCAAGAACCGCAGCAGCTATGCCAAGAACAACCAAAAAGCTTAAAAATGCACGCATTAGATTTCTCCCTATCTTGCTGGTTTCTTGTTTAATTCATTCAATGGTAAGTAAGGAACAACGCCCCCAGACTTACCATCATTATCTAAAATGATTTTATCAGTGCCAGAGAATACCCGCTCCATCATTTCAATATAAAGCCGCTCCCTTGTCACCTCAGGTGCTTTTACATATTCAGTATAAATAGATTTAAAGCGAGCCGCCTCACCTTGCGCTTCCGCCACAACACGAGATTTATAACCTTCAGCTTTTTGAGTAATTCGAGCAGCCGCACCACGCGCCTCAGGCACAACCTTATTAATATAAGCTCTGGCTTCTTGAATGAGGCGCTCTTTATCTTGTTTCGCCGCTTCCACATCGTTCACAGCTTTAATAACTTCATTTGGTACATCAGGTTTGCCAATAACAACCTCCCGAACATTAATACCAGAATTATATTCATCCAATGTTTGTTGCATAGAAGTTTGAACCTGATCTTGGTTCTCGGCAAAATTTTGATTTAAAACTTCATTCAAAGTCTTCTTACCAACAACTTCACGCATTGCACTTTCAGCCACTTCTCTAACAGTCTTAGCTGGATGCTCTACATTAAAGAGGAACTTTTTCGCATCTTTAATATTCCATTGAATGGTAAACTGAACATCAACAATGTTGTTATCACCAGTAAGCATCATGCTGGCATTACGATCTGTAGATGTATTATTTCCAAATCCACGCCCTGAGGTAAAATCGCGTGTACCACCAATATTAATCTTTTGCGCAAATTGCGGACGAATGAGATAGACCTGTTCAACTGGATTAGGAAAACGAAGGTGCAACCCTTCAGTTAATGTCCGGTTATATTTACCAAATTGTGTCACAATGCCAACTTGGTCAGGGTTAACCTTCACAGTGAAAGCCAACCACCCTACAATCGCTGCAAGTCCAGCGATAAAAAGAAAAAACAAAGGCCCACTTGGCCCACCAGATTTACCATTTCCGCCACCAGGCATAGCCCGTTTCAAGCGATCTTGGCTCTTTTTAAAAAGCTCTTCTATGTCTGGCTGCTGGTTGCCGCCACCTTTATTGCGCGGGCCCCAAGGACCATCACCACCACCGTTTCGACCACCATTATTGCCGTTCTGACCACTCCAAGGCATGCTTATTTCCTATAAATATTGATTGCGCTTCAGGTTACCCACAAGCAACCGCGTGCGTTATTGACAAAAATACATAAAATTCAAAACTCTAATAAAGCTTCAAAGTTTAAAGAAAACGTAACCGCAAAAAAATCAAACCAGTAACAAGAAAAACTAAAGCCTGGCTCACCTTTTGCCAAAAATTATTCATATGCTCTAATTTAAGAAGAAAGATAAGAATTTAAACCCCAAAAAGCAGAATTGTGAGGAGAAAACAGCAATATCTACACCAAAACAACGAAAATTATCACTTCAACGTTATAAAAGTCAGAATAAAATAGTGCAATGGGAGAGAACAAAGAAAAATAACTAAGTTATAAAACGCTAAAAAACAAACATCGAAAACAAAGCGAAAAAACAACGCTAAACCATAAACCGGAGGAAATTGATCAATTACACAATCTAATACATTATTTGACGGCCCTAGTCCGGAGTGTATCCAATTCTAAAGCCCCCCCAATGCCGTCCATTAACAAAAATAGGAGAACTGATATCTTTCATTGGGACAAAAACTCCGCCCCCCATATCACGCTGATAAGTTTGTAGTAATAAAGGCTCTTGATTAACGCTCGCCCGTATCCCTGTTAAATCTTTAAAATACCGATGATTTCGAGAATTTGCCATGTTCCAAACAGGGTCATCTCCTTGAGGTTGCGACACCTTCTTGATATTTGTTGGAATGTAAGCTGTGTCATCTATAGCGGCACACCAGGCAATACGCTCATCACTTTCAACAATTTCCTCAATCAATACCGAAACTTTATCATCACTAAAATCCGTAAATTTCGCAATAAATTGCTGAGGATCAGTATTCGTCACTGCTTGATGATCTCTATGAAACAAATCATTTTCAGTTAATACATTCGAAGATAGTGCATCTTCGAAAAGTTTGGACACACGTTCAGCAGCCCCCTTAGCTTTATTGATAATTGCTGCCTCAACTTTATTCGTCCCACTCATAACAGAGAGTAAAACTAGTTTATCACTTTCGTCTGCAACTTGCCTCATTGTGTTTGAAACATCATTTAATTTTTCGCTCGACCCTTGCATATTTTCAGCAAGTTGTGCAGAGTTATCAGAAAAATCATGGCATGTAGAATTAACAGTTGCCATTTGTTGATCAATCACACCTGTTGTCAAATCAATCGTCTCCATGGCCTCAGAAACCTTGCCAAGAATTTCACGAAATGATCCTGAACAATCCTGCACCTTTAACGCTGTTTTTGATGTTTTTTCACTCGTTTTATTTAGCAAATTAAAACCCGTTTTGATATCTCCGAGCGTTTCTTCAATTTGCATGGTCGCCTCAGATGTCGAAGACGCAAGAGCTTTCACTTCATTTGCAACAACACTAAACCCTTTGCCAGCTTCCCCAGCGCGGGCGGCCTCAATCGTCGCGTTCAAAGCAAGAAGGTTTGTCTGTTTGGCAATTCCATTAATAACATTCGTAATGCTACCAACACTTTCAAGGGCATCGTTTAACTCAATTAAACGAGCCTCACTTTCACGAACAGCCGCGATCAATTTCGAAATTTCCTCGTTCGTAGAAATAACTGTACTTTGGGAATCCTGTATTTCACGGCTTGCCTCAGTTGAAACAGCTTTGGCCTGTGAAATATTATCAGAAATTTCAGTGGTCGTATGATTGAGATCAGAAATTTGTTCAACAAAAACTGCAAATTTCTGAACATCCTCTTCAGCAGTCGTAGCAATTGCTTGAACCACATCGGCCGACACAGCAACGTCAAGCCCAACACGGCTCAAATTTTCACCAATTTGATTTAAACTATCCATTACAGACGTTGAGATATCAGCAGTTTCGCACCCATCGTTTTCAAACGAAGTAACAAGTTCTTGCGCAACATCAGTCATCAAATTATCCCCCTAAAGACCAAGCATTAAAAAGGCTACTAGAGAGGTATTAATTTACACTTACCTAAAATTTTCAGAAACCTTGCTTTAAAATAAAAACATGGAAAGAAAGCCAAAAATCGAAGCTAAAAACAAATCGAAAACAGATTTAATAGAGAAAATACAATGAGTTAACAAAAAAACCGAAGCATAATTAATGCTTCGGCTCAAAAACAGATATGTTTGATATTCTTTCATAAACCACTGATAAACAAATCAGATCACAGAAGGTTATTTATCCCCACTCACTACGCAAATAGCCAATAGAAATGCCCCTCCAATTGCCTAAAGCCAACGTAAGTGCCGCACATGTTCAATCCGAACAGAGTACCACGGATTTGCCATGAGAAAACCTAAAGCATCACGAAAAGAAATAGCTGTGAGAGAAAACTAAGGCTTGTATCCAACTCTTAAACCGCCCCAATGCTTTCCTTGAACCATAATCGGTGCGGAGCAATCTTTCATTACAACGAAATTCCCGCCACCCATGTCACGCAAATACGTCTGCAACAATACATCCTTTGTATTGCTACCAGAACGACTGCCAGTCTTATCATCAAAGATCCGGCGATTACGTGAGTTCGCCGCATTCCAAACAGGGTCATCCCCTTGTGGTTGTGAAAACTTCTTATTGTGAGTTGGCAGATAAGCCTTATCATCAACAGCCGCGCAAAAAGCAATATTATCATTCTTTGTTAAAAATTGCTCTTGTAACGGGGTTAGAACTTCATCAGTAAATTCAGTAAATTTTGTCATATACTGAACAGGGTTGGTCCCTGGAATTTCTTGGTAATTACGATCAAACAAATCAGAAACTTGTATACGTCCACTTTGAACAGCAGTTTCAAAAATTTGCGAAATTTCTTTGGCAGCATCTTTCGTATAATTAATAATTTCGGTATCAGAAATAGCCGCATCATGAGTGGCTGCAATCACCACAAGCTCATCACCAGCATCACAAACTTGGCTCATCTTTTTCGAAACAGAATGAAGCGCTTCATTTGCTTGATCCACATTAGCAGAAACCACATCGCCAGATGTCAGAATACCGCTGCAAATATCAATAACATTCGTCATACGCATTGAGATTTGATCTGTAGCATCATCCACTTCAGAAAGTGATTGCGAAGAACCGCTTAATAATTCAGTGAACATAGCCGCTTGTTTTTCAACTTCGGTAGCTGTTGCAGTCGCATCATCACTCTGATGGCTTAATTGTTCGAAACCGTTCTTAATTTCTTCAAGTGTTTCTTCAATTTCAGCTGTCGCCTGAGACGTTGAACCAGCCAAAGCTTTCACTTCACTCGCAACAACACTAAAACCTTTGCCAGCTTCACCGGCTCGCGCAGCTTCAATTGTTGCGTTTAAGGCAAGTAAATTCGTTTGTTTAGCAATACCGTTAATAACACCCGCAATGTTTCCAACACTCTCAAGTGAGGAGCTCATCGTCGTCATCGCAGATTGAATTTTCTCCACAGAAGAGACCAAACCAGCAATCTTATCGACAGTGGTTGAAACAGTATCTTGTGAGGCCATCATTTCATGATTGGCGCCACGGGCAATTTCACTAGAATGTTGGATTTCACGAGCAATTTCATCATTTACTGTGCGTAGTTCTCTTATTTTTTCGATGAAACTTAGGAACACTTCTTTATCAGCGCTCGATCTGTCAGCGATCCCATCAATCGTACCGGATGCCTCAGCAATATCCAATCCTAAATGACTAACCCGTGTACTTAAGACATCAAAGGCCTGCTTAACAGCTTCCAATTGAGCCGCATCTGCCTGAGCTGCATTTGCCTGAGCTGCATTTGATTGAGCACCTTGTGTATGCGCCCCTTCATTTGATGCGTCTGTATCAACCGCATCATTCACTAATAATTGCGCACCCATTAATCCACCCCTGAATTGCAATAAGTTAAACTATGAATAAAATAAAAAGCCTCCTGCATAAAAATCTCAGCAGAAGATATAAATTTAATTCAAAAAGCTTAACTTTAATTCGTTAACAGATGATCAACCAAGAAGTGCGAATTAAGCCCCTAAAAACTGGAACTTTAGTGCAAATTAAGTAGAATTATGAAGTTTTTTTCAAAATTCATGTATTCGAGGCGTTTTTCTCATAAAAAATGTTACTAAAATCATAACAATCTTTTTCGTTAGCATTAACCAATTCACGGCTAACCTCCCGCCAAAGCAATAAATCCAATTCAGGGAAGCTCGCATCTCCAGATGGGCTTGCATGAACCTGAGTATAATATAGACGGGTAGCATGAGGCATAAAGGCTTTATAAATCTCAGCACCACCAATAATCATAATTTCAGTCGCATTGGCGGCCTGTGCTTCCCTCGAGCCTAGCTCAAGCGCATCTTCCACACTCTTCACCACAAAAGCGCCATCAGCAGAAAACCCCTGATTACGAGATAAAATAATATTGGCACGGCCATCCAAGGGCTTGCCGATAGAAAGAAAGGTCTTACGCCCCATCACAATTGGCTTGCCCATAGTTAGCTTACGAAACCGCTTCAAATCAGAAGGAAGGCGCCACGGCAAATCATTACCATTCCCAATAATACCATTTTCTGCAACCGCGACAACAAATGAAATATGCATTCACGAAGCCTCCATGAGATAAATAAAAAGAAACAATGAGCAATTAAACTGCTATTGGCGCCTTAATCGTCGGCTCAGCGGCATACCCAACAAGTTCAAAATCTTTATATACAAATGCAAATAGATCCCTCACATCAGGGTTTATTTTCATAGTAGGCAATGATTTTGGTATTCGGCTCAGTTGTAACTCTGTTTGCTCAAGATGGTTTAGGTACAAATGAGCGTCCCCGAGCGTATGCACAAAATCACCCGGCTTTAAGCCCGTCACTTGCGCAAGCATCATTGTCAGCAACGCGTAAGAAGCAATATTAAAGGGAACACCCAGAAAAATATCAGCCGACCGTTGATAAAGCTGACAAGATAGCTTGCCATCCGCCACATAAAACTGAAACAAACAGTGGCATGGTGGCAAAGCCATATCATCAACTTCAGCCGGGTTCCAGGCACTCACAATATGACGCCGAGAGGTTGGATTAGTCTTTAAAGACGTAACCAATTGTTCAATTTGATCAATAGTACGATTTGGATCATCTTTGGTCGGAGCTGGCCAAGAGCGCCATTGAGAACCATATACCGGCCCAAGATCACCATTTTCATCCGCCCATTCGTCCCAAATCGAAACGCCGTGCTTTTTTAAATATGAGATGTTCGTCTCACCTTTTAAAAACCAAAGCAATTCATGAATAATCGACTTCAAGTGCAGCTTCTTCGTTGTAAGTACTGGGAACCCCTCAGAGAGGTCAAACCTCATCTGATGCCCAAATATGCTACGAGTGCCCGTTTTTGTTCTATCATCGCGCATAATTC
Source organism: Hyphomicrobiales bacterium 4NK60-0047b (assembly GCA_040367435.1). Classification (NCBI taxonomy): domain Bacteria; kingdom Pseudomonadati; phylum Pseudomonadota; class Alphaproteobacteria; order Hyphomicrobiales; species Hyphomicrobiales bacterium 4NK60-0047b. Next base: position 729,867 of record BAABWY010000001.1, read on the forward strand.
CCTCATTAGAAACCAGCGCAAGCAAATCTAAATATTGTCTCATAAGGCTAAGTTTTGACTGAATTTACCAAAGAGGTCCAGCCAGTTTTGGTCACAAACCCGTGCTTACTGACAACTTATCCATATAAATTCAACCATTCAGTTACCCTTTTGACAAACAACCCCTTTTTTTTGCCACGTAGGTACTCTATATTGAGTCTGCGGGAGAATTTCCGCTATGGCGATAAACTGTCATCGTAATAAACCATTCGGACCCGGGGGCGGTACCCGGCGCCTCCACCAAAAGCTCACAAAACCGCAAGAACTTAGTACATTGACTAAAATGTACATTACTTAATGATGAAGCATATTATTTACAACTTCACAGCAGGTAATAAGTGATTACAAACAGGCTAGCCTGTGGGCTTTTGATGGGGGCGAAATAGGATCGACGAGGGTGTAAAGGGTGGTCTTTCGCTCGGCATGGTACCACCGCATCGGACCATTACAGTAGTTGCAAATGACAACTCTGCTCCAGTTGCTCAAGCTGCTTAGTAAGCGGTGACGACAACTGAAATAAACTCCTAGTCGGTTAAGCTCGGCTAGGCGCGGTTTGGAGAGCACCGGGCAACAGAAGCTCTCCATTAGTTATTGAAAATAAATAACTATCAAACAGGCATTTTTTCTGCTTAAATTGATAGATAAAACAACTTTTTATGACAAAATAGATTTTAAGTAACTTAATAGATCTAAGGCAAGATAGATCTAAGACAAAAAATTTAAGACACTAAAAGAAAGAGGCCTTACCGGTCATGAACGGTCAAACAATTAATTACGAAAACTTAGCAAAAGAAGCTCTTCGTTCCGTTGTCCATTCTGTTCTAAAGCAAGTGAAAGAAGAGGGGCTACCAGGTGAGCACCATTTCTACATCTCTTTCCACACCATGGCGCCAGGTGTAAAAATCTCCAATCGGATCAAAGCACAATATCCAAAAGAAATGACAATTGTGCTCCAACATCAATATTGGGATTTAAAAGTTGAAGACGAATATTTTGAAGTTCGTCTCTCATTTTCCAATATCCCAGAGCTTTTGGTCATTCCATATAGCGCCGTCAAAGTCTTCTTTGACCCATCAGTTCCTTATGGGCTTCAGTTTGATCAAACTCATCGCCCAGAAGCTGTTGAAGACAAATCAGCTTTCATTGAAGATCATTGGCAAATGCAATCAGATAATGGAGAAACTCCATTTAGCAAACTGGCTATGGATGATATCAGCCATTTTGGTAACAACTCTTCCGAGAATGACTTTACTCCCAACATTAATCTCGAAGCAGATATCAACATAGAAGACGAAATCCCAAATTTTCCACCCGAGGAAGAAACTCCTGTAAGTGAAAATGAAGAAACTTCAGATAAAACTGATAGTGATAGCGCCGACATTGTTTCGCTAGATGCGTTTCGTAAAAACAAATAAACAAATTCATAAGAGTACAAACTAAAAGTTCTCATCTCTCATCAAACTTCTATGTGGTAAAACTTTCACTTTCGCGAATATAGCCTTCAAAAAATATTTATTTTCTTTAAAATTTACTGAATTGGTATGGCTTTTCTGATCATTTACCTCTATGCAATGGGGTGAATTCCAACAGAATATTCAAACAACATTTCCTTTAGCAAATTAAGGAAGATGAATGACTAATCCATACTATGCATACCCCTTTTTGAGCTTATAAAAACAAAAACGCTTTTTACAGAAGTCAAAACAGAGCTCACTCACATATGTAATGGAAAGCAAAAAGTAAAAGAGCATCAACTCGTGTCCTATTAAAAGGAGAATTTACAATGTCAACTCGCTCAGAAACAGATAGCTTCGGCGCCCTGGACGTCCCAAGTGATAAATATTGGGGTGCCCAAACCCAGCGGTCACTCGGCAACTTCAAAATTGGCATAGAAACCATGCCAAAATCATTAATCAGAGCACTTGGTATTGTGAAAAAAGCTGCAGCTCTAAGTAATAATGACCTAGATAATCTTGAAGACAAAATCAGTGACGCCATCGCAAAAGCAGCTGACGATGTCATTGACGGCAAACTAAATGATCATTTCCCACTGGTTGTCTGGCAAACAGGCTCAGGTACTCAATCAAACATGAACGCCAATGAAGTCATTTCAAACAGAGCCATTGAAATTTTGGGCGGCACAATTGGCAGTAAAGAACCAGTTCATCCAAACGATCACGTCAATCGTTCACAAAGTTCAAACGACACATTTCCAACCGCGATGCATATCGCAGCCGTTGAAGAAATTCATAAATCACTCATCCCAGCTTTAAAACATTTACATAAAGCTTTAGACGAAAAAGCCAACAGTTGGAACGACATCATTAAAATTGGCCGTACCCACTGCCAGGATGCCACGCCTCTAACCTTAGGCCAGGAATTTTCAGGCTACGCCGCACAAATTGCAAATGGCATTTCTCGTGTAGAAAACGCACTTCCAAGAATGTATGCACTAGCCCAAGGTGGAACAGCCGTCGGCACCGGCCTAAACGCAAAACCTGATTTTGCAGTTAAATTTGCAAGTCATGTAGCAAAAATTACAGGTCTAGATTTCATCACAGCACCAAATAAATTTGAAGCACTCGCTGCCCATGATGCCTTTGTTGAAATGTCAGGCGCGTTAAACACCATCGCCGTCAGCTTGTTTAAAATCGCAAATGACATTCGCCTTCTTGGCTCAGGTCCTCGCTCTGGTTTAGGTGAATTAAGCTTGCCGGAAAATGAGCCCGGCTCATCGATTATGCCCGGCAAAGTCAACCCAACACAATGTGAAGCCCTCACAATGGTAGCAAGCCAAATCATGGGTAACCACACCACAATCACCTTCGCTGGTAGCCAAGGGCATTTCGAACTGAACGTATATAAACCAGTCATGGCTTACAATTTACTACAATCAATTCAATTAATTAGTGATGCATCTGTTTCATTCACTGACAATTGTGTTGTCGGCATCAAAGCAAATTCAGAACAAATCGAACAATTGATGGAACGCTCACTGATGCTAGTCACGGCCTTAGCGCCTAAAATTGGCTATGATAATGCCACAACAATAGCCAAAACAGCACATAAAAATGGAACAACATTAAAAGAAGAAGCACTTAATCTTGGATTTGTAACTTCAGAAGAATTTGATGCCATCGTACGCCCAGAGGATATGATCGGCCCCAAATAGAAACTAAACAAGCCCGGTTGTTGCTTGCGGATGCTAGTGGGCATCTGAAGCACAGAAAAGGCAACTGAAGCGCAACTAACCAAGCGCGGTTGCTTGTCGGCAAACTAAAGCGCAACTAATAAAGTCTGGCTCAAATAAAAAAGCGTGAGGAAATCAAAACCAATCACTTAATGACTTTGAGCCAGCTCTAACTTTTTAAACTTAAACCCTAACCCTTCCCCGGAGTTTATAAAAAATAAAGAATGCAAGACATCCCAAAAAAAAGATCTCTCACCTTAAAAGGACACCGCACCTCCATATCACTTGAAGACGCATTTTGGTCCGCCCTCAATGATATTGCCAACAAACAAACCAAATCAATTTCTGAATTGGTTGAAATAATTGATGAAAATAGAGGTGAAGCAGGGCTATCTAGCACCATTCGCATTTATATTCTTCAATATTATCGAAGTCAGCTAGCAGCGAGCTAAAAAATAAACTCCCCTAAATAACGGTTGAGATATTTAGGGGAGTTTATTTTACCCATAAACAAATAAGCTACTCTTGCAATGGCGGCAAATCAGTCCGGTTCAAATTATCGAATTTTTCTTGTTCTCTTTTAAGCCGCGCTTTTTCTTCATTTATTCTTTTTAATTCTTCTTCAGCCTGCCTGCGCTCCTCGGCTAGCCGCCGTGCCTCTTGATCCAGTCTTACTTTCTCAAGACTGCGCAATTCTCTCTCTTTGTGTTTCAACGTTAAAAACCGCTCAAACTCATTCACATCCAATTGCGTGTGAAACCCAGCTACAGATTGCAAATCACCCCGTACCTTTTTCAAAACACCAGGAACTTTTCCAATCGTTTTGCGTTCCTCAGGCTGAATACTCCAATTCCCCACCCAACTTAAATCAACCAATTTCAATTCAGCTTGCAGACCAATGACCCCAGGACGGATGCCAAAGTCTTTTTGGCGCAATTTCACAGCACCATCAAGAAGCTGTACACCCAAATCAAGTGACTTAAATTTTAATGGTTTCATAGTCTCGGAAACTGATGCCAAGTCAGCTTTTAACTGCCCAGCATCTCCACTTTCAGATAGTAAAAATCGTTCAGCCAACTGCCCTAATAAAACCGGGTTAACTTGCCGCAAGTCACCATCACTCAATTTTAAAAAGCCCTCGCCAATTAAACTTGAAACCAAAGCTTTAGGGCTAGAACCAGATCCACTCAATGAAAGGTTAAAAGAAAATTCACCAGTGCCAAGACTTGCCTCTTCAGCAGCTCCAACGTCTTCAAGCCGAGCTTTATCAAGAGAGAGTGTGCCATTTAAACTATAACCTTCACCGCGTTCCCTTAGAATACCCGAAGCTTTAAAAATACCCCCAAGGCTCTTACCCTCAATTTTTACAATCTCTATATGATTAGGATGAACACGCCATCGCACCTCAGCATCAGATAAACTTAATCGATCAGAAAGTTGAAGTTCACTTGCACGAATAGAAAAATCACCAAGCCTAGCACCTTGGTTCTCATTAGCTGAGACTGACTTACGAATATAAAATGGTTGACTTGACCAAACACTTTTTAAAGCATCACTTGTTTCAGGAAACTTATTATTCCCATCAGATTTATTTTCATTTATCTTTAAATTAGCAACTTGTACACCTCCCTGCTTACCATCAATTGAGGCTTGCTCTTGCAAACCTCCAAGCAAGGTCTGTAAATCAAGACGCTCAGTAGCTAAAGCTAAACGATATCGCGGTTTTCCATCTTTTTCTTCATAGATCCCGGTACCTATAACCAATGTTTCACCAATCGCTATTTTCAAATCGCTTAAAGCAAAACCATTGCTAACTTTCGAAAACTTGCCCCTAGCTCTAAATGCTCGCCCCTTACTTTCTTCAGTACTATCGTTTGAAGAAAGGGGCACCAAATCAGGAACCAAATGCGCTAAGCCAAACATAGCCAAAACATCAGAAGCCTTTTCACCGCTAACAAGCACTTCTCCATCAGAAGTCAGCTCAGTCTTTTTTAAGGAAAATTGCCCCTCATAAGAAGCTGTCATAACGTCATTCGCCAATTTAACTTGACCACGAAACCCTTCAGAGGCTGTTCCGCTAGCAGTAAACGTCACTTTTGCAGAACCAAATTTTTCACCACTTCCACGGCTATCAATTGAAAATGGCAAAAACTTAGAGGCAAGCAAAGCACCATTCCCGCTCTCCATTCCACCAAGAATAGTCATAACACCTTCTTGTTTCGAGGTCCCGTCGAGAGGAATAAAAACAGAAAAAGCCGTATCACTTCCACCCATTTGACCATCAAATCGATAATGAGTGAATTCAGTTGAAATCTCTCGGTGCACCCCAAACCTTAAGGGATAAAAATTCTCACTAACGACATTTGAAATCTGATAAGTTTTGTCTAAGCCAGAAACACCAATGAGCTCTTTCAACGCTGTTTCATTCAACACCTCTATAAAAAACTTATCTTCCCCAACACCGTCACCACTCGCATCAACACGTCCATTTTCATAAATTAATTTTAAACCCTGCTCACTCTCCCCTGATAGACTTTCAACAAAAGACCTCCCTGCTTCATCACGCCAAACAAGTCGCACATCTTTTTGAACACTATCACTAAAGATGACTTTTTGAGCAGAAAGCTCAAGAGTCGTTTTGAAAGGAGAAGCCGATTCATCTTTAGAAAGTTTTGGCTTTTGGCTTTGGAAAAACTCAGAAAATTCAATTTCAAATTCTTTCAAACCAATAGGTTTCCCTAATAGATCTTCAATTCTCAAAGGACCAGAACGAAGAGAAATTTTCATTTCAGCCCCGCGACCTTCCACCTGCTTCAAAAAAGATAAATCCCCACGCAAAGAAGAACGTCCCAGCGTCCCCTGCAAACTATTTAGGGAAAAAGTTCCACCTTCAGAGACAAGGTCTCCTGAAAGCATATATTTCCCACGCCCAAACTTATTATCCCCAATATAAGAAGGAACGGCCCAGCGCATAAATTCCTGAAATTGCAAACCTCGCAAATAGAGCCCTCCACTAAAAAAAGACCGCCCTTCTTTTTCAGTAAAATCACCAGAAACACTCACCCGACTACTGCCAGCCATACGACCTGTCAAATCTTCAACACGTATCTGACCATCACGACCTTTCACCTTGAGTGAAAAATCCCGCACATCTCCCTGCCCCAAATAAATCTGCGCAACTTTCGCGGTAAAATCGATACGTTCAAAAAACTTAGCCTGACTAAGAAGTAAATCATTGAGTTTGGATAATGCAGCCCCCGGTGGCACATAAAGAGAGGAACTCAATTGTGATGATGGGTCATTAGAAACTGAACCACCCAACGCCGAGTTTAGATCAATCACCTGACCATTCGCCGTTCCCATTAGGGCTAACTCATCCCTCCAATTAACCTCAAGCGCACCACGCACAGTCTGCGGCCGGGCCAAGCTTCCCGTGCGAATTAAAATATCAGTTAACTTCGCTTGCGTAGAAAGAACATGAAGCTTAGAAGTGAAGAAAACTTGATCTCCCTTCACACCAACACTAGGCAATTCAGTTTTGCTTGCAGACTTTTGATCTGAGCCAACCTCTGTCGCCTCAGCATTTGTTTTAATAACTTCTTGAGCAGTTCGGCTTTTTTGAGCGACATGACCAATACGCCCGAGCCCTGCTTTTAAATCGCCCTTAGCAAACCAGGCATCACCCCTGGCACCAACCTGTCCATCAAACTCAATCTGCCGGTCCGATTTAGGTGTCGTCACTTTCCCTTGTACAGGAAAAATCACTTGGCTTTCTTTTTGTTTGCCAACAGAATTCTTGCTCAATTCACCGACCGCCAAACGAATAAAATGAGGCGTATCTTGCGTTAAATATTTGCCATTAAAATAAAACGGGCCTTTCAAAGTAATAGCAGATAGAACGCCGTCTATATTTTCCATTTCAAAAGAACGGTGCTTAACTGCAGCACTTGCCTTAGCTTGCTTATTCGCTCTTGAACGAACAGCTGATTGCAACTGAAGTGAGCCGTTTTTAATCTTAACATTTCGAAGAGAAATCAAATTAGGACTAAGCTGAAAACCAGAAAGTGCCGCTTCTTGCGTAGCTGCTTTAGAGCGTCCCTTCCTCTTTGAAGCTTTCTGCCGCGCCCCCCCTTTCCCTCGAGAGTTTCTTTGGCCCACATCAAAAGAAGGACGTCCATTTTTATCAAATTGTAAAAGCAATTTCGGACTATCAAGTGTCACAGTGCTTGCCTCAACCACACCCTTCAACAAAGGTGGCACAGCAACCCAAAGCGTCAGTTCCTTTACCTCAAGAACCGGCTTCCCACTTTGACCACTTTCACCAATGCGTAAATTTTCAGCACGCACATAAGGCGCTGGTAGCAAGCGAACGTTCAACCCACCATCAAGCTCAACCCTACTCCCCATTATCTCAGAAAGACGCACCTCAAAGTCAGTGCGATAATCGTCCCAATTAATCAGCAAGGGAACCGTAAATAAAGCGGTTAAAACTAAAATCATAAAGGCTGCTATTGCAGTGAGTAGATTATTCAAGGCACTGTTCCTTAAAACCGACGGGTACGTATCAGGCAATAACTAAAAACATCATTCAATTGAGCATAAAACGAACTGAAACCATCAACAATATTCCAATCCGTCAAAATTTCTGCATTAATAATAAACGCGACCCGCCGGTTGCTTCTTTCGGATGCCTAAAAGGCATCTAAAGTAAATATTACGGATGCCTAGAAGGCATCTGAAGCAAATCTTACGGATGCCTAGAAGGCATCTGAAGCAAATCTTGCGGATGCTAAGTGGGCATCTGAAGCAAAAAAAGCAACCTGAAGGCACACTAAAATAGTATCAAATAACAATTTACATCATTATCATCTATTTCAGTCATAAATTTGAACAAAGATCAATAATCTAACAGAGCTATAGATCAATATCTGAGAGCACCATGACAGAACAAAAACACTACATAAAAAGGTTAAAATGGGCTCTAAGATACAAATCGAGGGGCTTTAAGCCTGTTTACAATGAATTATACTATGATCGCATAGCACCTCACATCAGCGCCTTCGTTAAAAATAAAGACTATTTTCTGTGGTTTGTTGCCCTTTTAATCGGAATTTCGGTTGGCGGAGCCACACTTCTGTTCCGACATATGATCGGTGCATTCCAATGGCTCTGGCTTGGAACCTCCAACGAACAAATCGGAGATTTCTTTCAAACCACACCGGCTTATGTCTTCTTCATAGCCCCCATCATCGGTGGCATTATCGTTGGTCAAATCCTCCATCATTTCATGCCCGGAAAACGAGCACACGCGGTTGCAGACGTTATCGAAGCCAAAGCCATCAAAGGCGCGTACATAGACTTAAAAACCGGCATCTGGAGCGCGATTATCGCAGTCATTAGTTTGGGGTTTGGCGCAAGTTCAGGCCGTGAAGGTCCTGTTGTCCACCTCGGCGCGACACTCTCATCACTCATTTCTCGCGCATCCGAACTCACCTTTGCCCATCGCCGCATTCTAATGGCCTCAGGCGCAGCTGCCGCCGTCAGCGCCTCATTCAATGCACCCATTGCTGGCGTTTTATTTGCTCATGAAGTCATCTTGGCCCATTACGCACTAAGTGCGTTCGTTCCCGTTGTCCTGGCAAGCGTGGCTGGCGCTATCATTGTGCGCATCACCATTGGGGAATTCCCAGCCTTTATCATTCCAGACTACACAATTTCATCCTATTTTGAATTCCCTGCCTTTGCAGCTTTAGGGCTTTTTGCCGCCTTTATTTCTATTTTGTTTCAATTGAGTATGTCCACAACTGAACGCATAGCCTGGAGCTATAACCTCCCCATCTGGGCCCGGCCTATCATCGGCGGTGTTCTTGTCGGCTCCATTGCCATATTTTTCCCTGAAGTTTTAGGCGTTGGCTATGACACAACCGACAACGCTTTAAAACAAAATCTAAGCCTCACTCTCTTGCTTTCATTATTACTCGCCAAAATCATCGCTACCTCCATCACTCTAGCCTCAAGGTTTGGTGGCGGTATCTTCTCGCCCTCACTTTACCTGGGCGCTTGTGTTGGTGGCGCATTCGGCCTCATCATAGCGCACTTTTTCCCTGGCACTGCCTCAAGCCATGGGCTTTACGCCATCCTCGGGATGGGCGGCGTCGCAGCCGCCATTTTAGGAGCGCCCATTTCCACCGCAATGATTGTCTTTGAACTCACTGGCGGCTATGAAATGACAATCGCCCTCCTGGTCACCGTCTCAATCTCAACCGCGCTTTCTAATGCAGTTCTCGGAATGAGTTTCTTTCACTGGCAACTCTCAACCAGAGGGCTCTTCTTGGCAGCAGGGCCTCATAAACAAATCGCCCAAACCCTCACGGTCAATGAGTTTTATAAACCTATTGAGGAAGATAGTTCTGAAAAAGAGGATGAAACTGGAGCCAAACATCTAGAACCACCCCACTTAGAACCGGATGAAAACGGCAAATACCCCGCCAACCTTCACTTAAATGACAATATTGAAAAAGCGCTCCGAGCCTTCAATAAAAGCGGCGAAGAAAAACTGCCCGTCATCATAGACAAACACAACACCCAAATCCTAGGCCACGCCACCCACCTAGACGCCCTAAACGCCTACAACAAATCGCTGATACACGCACATGAGGAAGAGCATAAGTAGTCCGGTACCCATTGGTTATTTGAGTTCTTTGTACCATGCTTCCATAGCTATCTCATGGAAGCCGTTTCGCATGTAACGCAAATCTCCGAAAGTATCAGATAAAGTTAAACGATTGGCTGCCTCTTTAAATCCTAGTCCTTTTTTATGGGAGACAAGCGCATGCTGTTCTATTTCTGCCAATAGTTGCTCGTAAGTCTTTGTTTGCAATGAATTGGCTTTAACAACTCCACCATGCCCAGGAACAATAATACTCTTCTCATTCTCCATGATTTTTCTCACCGATGTTCGCCATTTTGAGGGGGAAGAAGACATAAAATTAGGGAAAATTCCATCCCACATTAAATCCCCGCCAAACACAACACGCGTCTCATCATCCCTGATGACAAGGTCACTGTTTGTATGCCCGCTCATGGGCATTATCGTTACAGTCCGTCCACCTAAATCAAAGGTGATGTTTTTTGTTTCATCAACAATGATTTTGGAAGCATCCATTAAATTCCCTCCCCACTTACCAATGGAAGAAATTAAAAAATTGGGGTCTTTTGGATCTGTTTGAGTTTTAATATAAGTGTTAAATGCCAGTTTGCGTGTTTCTTGCGTCATAATGACTTCAGGCTTGGCCCCTGCATGGAAAAACCCCTGAGTTCCTCCAAGGTGGTCAAAATGAAAATGTGTGTGAACGATATGTGTTGGAAGCCTTCCTGTTAAAAACTTACAAACTTCAGAGATGTATTGTCCTCCTGCTGGCATTCGATAAGAATCGATAGCAAGAATACGATCTTTTCCAACAATCAAACCTCCATTACATAATGTGGTCCTGTCACCAACACCTCCTTTTGCATCAAAGGGTGTTGAAATCAAAGCCCAGTTTCCATCTCCGACCTTTTCAATTCTTGCAAATGATCGTTGCCCAATAACTTCGCCAAACGGCACTTGACCATAAGCCCTTCGGGCAGCAACAGGGGCAAGTAGCAAAGTAGCTGATAACCCGCAACAACTATTAAAGCATGTTTTAAGAAAATCTCTACGGTGAGTATGCGTGCAATGTGATGTACAATTTTCCATGTCTTAACTCATTCATTAAATTAAAATCGTAGACAGTGGCATTTTAAAATCTTTGCGCACACCATTACTACCTACCATTAGGTAGGCAGGTCAGGAGTTGATTTGTCAAGAATTTCTATTAAACCGAAAACAAAAAGCAGATCATATTTATGTGAAGAGTATACATCAGGAAATATTAGTTTTAAAAAATCAAAGCAAACCGACAAAGAAATATTGCCCGTCATCATAGACAAACACAGCACCCAAATCCTAGGCCACGCCACCCACCTAGCCGCCCTAAACGCCTACAACAAATCCCTCATCCATGCTCATGAGGAAGAGCATAAATAGAGCTGTTTAAGAAATTGTATTTCTGAAAAAATAGACACTTAATTATTTAAGAAGTTCCGGTAAAATACTAGTTAAATTCTTTCCCGGACAAGCTGTCGAAGCTTTTTCATTATGTCCATAAACTTCATTTTTAGATATTTTATATTTTTTTCGAAGCCAACAAAGCAGTTTCTTAAGAGATATCTTCTGTCCTTTTGTTGGTTTTTCTAAAACAAAGTTGCCTTCAACAACTATTTGAATTTTATTTTTTGTATTATACCCCGTGTTTGTATCACCAGCATATATAACATCTCTAGCTTTACCAATTTTACCATCATTATTAATATAAAAATGATAGGGAACATCTCCCCATGCAGGTTTCACTTTAAGGCCAACACGCCCTTTTTTTTGAGAAAATTTTTGTAAATTTTGCAATTTTTTCTCTACTGAAGATCTTGTGTTTCTTTTAGAACCGCTATGATGAATTACAATACTTACAGGCACTTGTTTTTTCATTAAATGAACTTTTGCTGGTTTGGCCTTCCACACACTTCTTGATACTAGGGAAGGAGCGCTACACTCTTCGTTTTTCTTAGTCTGCGCTTCAGAACTACAACTAGATAAAAATAAAATAGAAAAACCAACGAAAAGTGCTTTATGCATTTGAAAAGGAGTTATTTCAGCAAGATTTTTTAATGTAAGCATCGAATGCTCCCCGCCTTTTGAAAAGCTTCATCATCCCTATTGCACCATTGCGTGAAAAAGGCCCCTCAACAGAACAAAACCAACCGTTTGTAAAATTTGGAAAAAACGGTTCGCTTGTGAAAATAACAAACCCACCAAATTCTCGCGCTTTTGCACCTGCAACTTCAATAGATTCTGTGCAATATGAGATTGCAAACCATCCGCATCTATTAATAGTTTTTAATTTAACATCCGGCACCTGCAACAAGGCAGTTTCACTCTCTTTTTTAGCTTGATTGTTCCGTTCATGTATAGCTTTTTCCAACTCACTAATTTTATTTTGCAAAGCATTCATTTCAGATTTTCTATCTTTTTCATAATCTGAACCATCAGCAGTGCTATTAGTTTTAGAACGATCTTTCACTAAATTCTTCGATAACTTTCTATTACTGGATACCAAAAAATATTCCCCCCGCATTTGATCATAAAACGCAGGAAACTGTTGATGACGACTAGGTGTCGACAACGCCAATTTTTCTACCTCAATTTGAATTTTTTTAGCCAATTGTAAATGAGAAAGTCCCGGTTTTTTTAAAAGCGGAATTAATTTACGAGTAAAAATCGAGTTGGGGTTTAGGTCTTCATCACTTAATCTATCTAGTGCCTCTTCCCCTATACCTGCAGAATACAAAACAAAAGTATTTCTCGGGGGATTAGACCTTTGCCCTAAACCAACGGAACGTCCAACACTTCGAGTTCCTTTCTTAGGGAATGGGTTATTTCTGCAAGCATCTATGATCAAAATACTTACCTTAGCACCACGTTCTCGTAGCACAGAAATAATTTCATCTTCAGAAAAAGCTTCCTTAATAATAGATCGTTCTTCCCCAGGTGCAATTCTAGGTACATCAATTGGAAGCAAATAATTCCGCCCTTTAAAGGATATCCCATGCCCAGCAAAAAAGAATAAAACTTCATCACCAGCTTCAATCTTGGAACTAAGGTAATTTAGTTTTTGATCAAAACTACGTCGATTAGCATTCAATGACTCAATGACCTCAAAACCAATTTGACGAATAGTTCTAGTAACAGCTACTGCGTCATTTACAGCTTTGTATAGTTTAGTAACATTCCTATAATCATCATTACCAATAACAAGAGCTATTCGCTTTGCCGACGCAGAAGTAGTCACAACTAAAAAGGAAAAAAAAGTCAAGAAAAGTATAGAAAATAATCTACTCATCCCCCCCCCGCATTTATTTATTTTTAATTTATGAAAAATTACTAAGTAAACAAGTATAAATCAGCAGTTATTTTTATTTTATACTAATTTAAATTACTCGCAACCCCAACCACACCTGCCCAAAACATAAGCACCTCACCCTCAAACCTACTCTCCCTGAAAACACAACTCCCCACTACCTCCCTGTAATCCCTCAACTTTCCAAACACTCACCATTCTGGCCCATCGCTTGCAAAATAAAAAATGTTGAACTGATTTCTAAAACAGGGAGCATAAAATGCTTTTAAAAAAATTGTCTGGGTTACTTGCCGTTATTTGTCTGTTTTTTACTCTGAGTAACACATTAACTGTCAGTGCCATCGCAGCTGAGACAGCAAAAGCTGCCGAACATATTGTCGAGATTAAAGGCATGGAGTTCAGTCCCAAAATACTCACCATTAAAGCAGGCGACAAAGTCAAATTCATCAATAAAGACAGCGCCCCGCACACAGCCTCTGCAACAGATGGCAGGTTTGAAAGCGGTGAGCTCGCAGAAGGGCAAAGTGAAATGGTCACATTCGAAAAAGCAGACACATACGCCTACTATTGCATGTTCCACCCCTCAATGAGCGGCAAGATCATCGTTGAGTGATCTCTTATTAAACAACAATTAGCAGTTGATCTTAATCAGCTGTTTTGTGAGTTCAAGAAGCTTAGGATTATCAAGCAATTTTTTAGCTTGATGAGCGTCCTGGCAATTTCTAGCCTTGTCTGTGTTCGCAATAGCACGTAAAGCAAAAAAGGTGCCCGTCAAAGAATTGTGCTTCGCGGCATTATCAATAAGCTGCGTACAAGCTTTCACAATCTGAGTATTTGGCACCTTGCCACCACCTTGTGTACAAGTCGCATAATCCTTCTCCAAGCCCTCATAAGCCTGAACATACGAAGATGAAAAAACACCAAAACAAAAAATCGATAAGATCAATAAAACACGCATAAACTCCCTGCCTTCCTCAAATTCTTTAAGTAAACCTCTGAAGTTAAAAACAAGAGTGAGCAAAATCCCGCTCAGTGTAAAGTTAAATAAGTTTAATCAAGTTATTCCAACTCCCCAAACTAAGGCAAACCATCCAACCAAACAGCCTTCTAAACACCTAGACATCCCCCATCGATGCCTATGAAGGTGAGCATAAGCAAGCTCTGACAATCAAAGTAGAATAGTCTTTACTCGAGCAGCAAAAAATAACCCGCATTAAATAAATAATACGGGTTATTCATCCAAAAAGTCTAAACTATCATTCTGAAGAAGGGAGTGCTCCACTGAGGAGCACGGACATAGCGCCCTGCTTAGGGCGCCCGGCGCAAGCGCCGCCCCCTCGGAGGCCCAAGCGCTTCAACACGGATGCATAGTGGGCATCTGAAGTGCAAAAAAGCGCTTGAAATAACCGTGAGAGAGAAAGCCCTAAATATTCTTGGTCCATTTCTCTAAAAGCCGGCCAGCTGTGTCTTTGCCGCGCATACCTATGGCAATCGCAGCACCAACAGCCAAAGCGCCAATCATAAGCGTAAAGCCCATATTGATAATCTCATTGGCAAGCCCCATCCGACGAAGCCCCATTGCGCTTGCAAGTATAATAATGGCAGCAAAGGCGAGTACAGCAGCAATCTTTGAAATTGATGTATGTCCACTCAGCTCCTTGGATAAACCTAACTTATTCCCAACATTGTCAACACCGGTCGCTGGCAGCAAGCGCGCCAAAGTTTGTGAAGCAAAGCGACCAATAAGAAAAACTAAACCAAGCACAACCGTTGCTGCAAATATATTCGGTATCGCATCAAGAACACTTTGCAGCATTTGTTTTGCTGGCGTTGAAATGGCTTCAATACCAAGCGTATCCAGCGCCGCGATCGCAATCGGTATAATAAGCAATGTGAAAGCAAGCACACCAAAAAATCCAGACAAACCAGAATTTTCAGATTCTAAGCTAGAAATATCCGTGTCGATGATTTTGTTTTCAGACTTTACACTCTTGTGCTTTTTCTCGACAGCTTTTGAAGCCTCAACGCTCTTTGAAACCTCTGAGCTAACATCACCACCCATAGCCGTCGCAAAACCATAACGTTCAGCCAGTGTATCTATTTGTGCAGCATGTGAAACACTTGTAATGGTCTCTTTGGCGATTTTAGCAACAATAAAACCAATACCAAAAATAAGTCCAGCACCAACAAGGTTCGGTAAAAAGCTAAGGAATTTAGCTGACATTTCCTGCATTGGCTTCAACAGGCCATCCATTCCCAAGGCCCCAAGTATAGCCGGAAGCGCAATCAGTATGGTTATCCAATTGCATTTCCAAGATCAGAATTGTCCCCAATCCTTGTTTTGCCAATCAGGTAACGTGCGGCATAAGCTAGACATTTTCCAATTATAAACGCAATAACCACTATGGCGAGTGCCGCTAAGAGCTTTGGCCCAAACTCAATAATTAAATTCTGGACTACAGACCAGTATTTTTGAGCATCCATTTGATTTCTCCATTTCGTTAAAACACCTGTCTTCAATGACGAAAAGTGAGCCCCACCAAAGACTTAAATCAGTCATGTCTGAAGAGAACTGATTTTGCGGGTTGAATAATAGGAGCTAGAGGGTTTTAGCCACGAAAGTGCTATTATGGATTTTTCTTTAGTAAAGACATTTCTGGAAGTTATCTCCGCTGGCAGCTTCGCTGGCGCCGCAGAAAGGCTGCACGTCACACAATCCGCTGTTAGCATTCGTATACAAAAGCTGGAAGAAAACCTCGCTCAACAACTATTTGAACGCTCAAAAAATGGCGCTATTCTGACGCCCCACGGCCATCAATTTGAACCCCATCCTCGTCTTTTCATCCAGGTATGGGAAGAAGCCCGCTACACTGTCGCTGTCCCCGATGGTTATGATGCGATGTTGTCTATTGGGTGCCAATACAGCCTTTGGCCAGAATTAGGCTTAATCTGGTTAGAAGCAATGGAGCAAGAGCTCACATCCACGTCTTTCAATTTTCATATGGGAATGGCAGATAGACTAACCCGCCTGATGACAAGCGGCGTCGTTGATATTGCCTTGGTTTACACGCCTGAACTCAGACCAGGCCTCAAAGCAGAACATATAATGAATGACCGTCTCGTACACGTATCGAGCGATCCCAATCACAAAGGGTCTCTAGATGAAAATTATGTTTATATAGACTGGGGACCAGAATTCGCCATTGAACATGGACGGTGGTATCCAGATTTCAGGATTTCAAGAACAAGCCTAAAAGTCGGCGCCTCCGCAGTTCAATACCTCATACGAAACAAAAAATCTGCTTACCTACCCTATAGAGTGGCAGACGATTACATCGCCATCAACAAACTTCATCTTGTGCCAGGCTCACCACAAATGTTTTATCCAGCCTACGTTGTTTGGAATACAGCCAAAGAACCTGAATTAATATCCATGGCACTTTCCAACTTAAAACGTTTAGTTGAAAATTCGTCACATTTTGAAGTCAATTATTAGGGTCTAAACCCATTCTCCAACCCAAAAGTGGATAACCTCTGCTTTTGGCCTCAATAACCAAGGCTAAAAGCCCCCTCACCTTTTTTTTCCCATAAAATTCCGGTAGATTGGCTTTTAAGAATCTAAAATAAAAATCTAACTGAGAAAAAGCCTTCAATGTCATCAAACGCCAAAGCCCCATCCCTCTCAGAGCGCGCAAAAGGCACAGTTGCGCCGTCAAACCCACCCTATCTTAATGGGTTAAATGAGGCTCAATCAGACGCCGTTCTCACCACAGACGGCCCCGTTTTGGTACTTGCAGGTGCCGGCACAGGCAAAACTCGCGTGCTCACCACCCGCATCGGTCATATCCTGGCCACCGGTAAAGCTCGGCCCAATGAAATTCTCGCCGTGACTTTTACCAACAAAGCCACCAGAGAAATGAAAAACCGCATCGGCGCGATGATCGGTGGCATGGTTGAAGGCATGCCCTGGCTGGGCACCTTCCACTCCATCGGCGTGAAAATCCTGAGAAGACATGCCGAAATGGCAGACCTCAAATCAAACTTCACCATTCTCGATGGCGATGACAGCCTACGATTGATGAAGCAACTCATCAAAGCTGAGAACATAGATGAAAAACGCTGGCCGCCTCGCCGTCTCGCCACCATCATCGACGGCTGGAAAAACAGAGGCCTCACACCAGAAAAAGTCCCCTCAAATGAACGCGGGCTTTTTGCAGATGGCCGCGGCCTCAGTCTTTATGCCGCCTATCAAAAACGCTTGAAAGAGCTGAACGCCGTAGACTTTGGTGACCTCTTGTTGGAGATGAACAAACTCCTAGCTGACAACCCAGACATCTTAAAAGAATATCACCGCCGCTTTAAATATATTTTGGTAGACGAATATCAAGACACCAACGTCGCGCAATATATGTGGCTCCGCCTTATTGCCCAAGGGACAGGCAACATCTGCTGCGTTGGCGATGATGACCAAGCCATTTACGGCTGGCGCGGCGCTGAAGTAGATAACATCCTTCGGTTCGAAAAAGATTTCCCCGGCGCAAAAACCATCCGCCTTGAGCGCAATTACAGATCAACCGGCCACATCCTCGCCGCCGCGTCTGGCCTCATTGCCCACAATGAAGATCGCTTAGGCAAAACATTGCACACAGAAGACGGGTTAGGCGATCAAGTCACCCTCAAAGGCGTGTGGGATGATGCTGAAGAAGCTCGCACCATTGGCGATGAAATCGAAGCGCTTCAAACCAAACAACATCCCCTAAACGAAATCGCTATTCTTGTCCGCGCCTCTTTTCAAATGCGCGCATTTGAAGATCGCTTCGTCACACTAGGCCTCCCTTACCGCGTCATCGGCGGCCCGCGCTTTTATGAAAGGCTCGAGATCAAAGACGCCTGCGCTTATTTTGATGTCGTCCTCAACCCAGCAAATGACCTCAAATTCGAGCGCATCATCAACACCCCCAAGCGCGGCCTTGCCAACGCGACGCTAGAAGTCCTCCATCATCACGCGAGATCCAGGGGCATCTCGCTGTTTGAATCAGCCATGGAGATCGTCGATACAGAAGAACTCCGCCCCAAACCACGCGGATCATTGCGCGCACTTATCGAGCGCTTCGGCCATTGGCGCTCGCTTGTTGAAAATACACCACATACCGAACTGGCCGAGCAAATCTTGGATGACAGCGGCTACACAGAGATGTGGCAAAAAGACAAAAGCCCCCAAGCCCAAACACGGCTTGAGAACTTAAAAGAGCTTATTCGCTATATGGGCGAATTTGAAAACCTGGCTGGCTTTATGGAGCATGTCTCGCTGGTAATGGATGCTGACGCCAATAATGATGGCGACCGCGTGAACCTAATGACATTGCACGCCGCAAAAGGCCTTGAGTTCGACACTGTCTTTCTCCCCGGCTGGGAAGAAGGCTTGTTCCCTCATCAGCGCTCACTCGACGAAGAAGGCAAATCAGGCCTCGAAGAAGAGCGCCGCCTTGGCTATGTCGGCATCACGCGGGCCAAGAAAAAATCCCACATCAGCTTCACCCAAAACCGCCGCATCCACGGCTCTTGGGTCACCCAGCCACCATCGCGCTTTATTGATGAACTGCCTGAGAAAAACATTGAAGTGATTGAACAAATGGGAAATTTCGGAGGCTATGCAACCTCTCGCTTTGAAAACATGCCCCAAAACTATGAGCGCAACCCAAGTAGTAATGCAAAAGCGGCAAAAAATTATAATAGAAAATCCGCAACCACCTACAGCAAAACCACCACTGCAAAAACAATTGAAGGCAAAGTCATCGCTAAGAAAACAGTGACGACAGATTATGAAGTTGGTGAGCGCATCTTCCACCAAAAATTCGGCTACGGCGCCATCACAAACATCAACGGCGACACCCTAGACATAGACTTCGAAAAAGCCAGTCCGAAAAAAGTAAAAGCAAGTTTCGTGGAACGGCATTAGAACTGCTTCTCTGACTTCCCCTTTGTGCCATAAGGCGACATTCTGCTTTCTAGTTTTTGCAACGATTGAAGCGTCATATAAAGTTGATAACGCTTCAATATTCTGTCCTATTCGTAACGATCTAATATCACTCCTATCAGATCAGCTTCTCCTTTTTTACCCGTTTATTATTCAGCCATTTATCGACACTACTCAAATCGAAATAAATACTAAGCACACTGGGAAACACAAAAATAACGAGCAATGTTGAAGCAAGCAATCCGAAGGCTACCGAGGTGACCAACGGTACAAGAAGTTTCACATAAGGACTAGTCTCGAAAGTAATCGGTATGAGACCAATAAAAGTTGTCAAAGATGATAGAAGAACTGGACGAAAACGATGGCGCACCGCATCAAGCGCAGCCTGAATATAATCGCCGTTCTTTATTTCAGCTTCAAAGAATGTCATGAACAGTATGGCATTGTTGACTACAACGCCTGACAAAGAAGCAAAGCCTATAAAACTGAACATGGAAATGTCCATTCCCATAACCATATGCCCCCCTATGACACCGATCATAGCAAAGGGAATAGCAAGCATAATGATAAGCAGTAAAGAGTAACTGCGAAACTGAAAGGCCAGAACCAGGTAAATACCAATAAGACCGGTAAACATCGCCACCAAAATGGATCGTTGCGATTTCTCTTGATCTTCCGTTACTCCCCCCACACCGAGGGTTACATTAGGATAGTTAGATTTGATTTTAGGTCAAACAACTCTGGTTGCAAATTGCGAGATCTCGCCTGAGGTTGTTTTCTCCCAGTTAATGGATCCCAAAACGCGCGCCATAGCGCGTCCGTCCTTACGTGTGATTTGGCCGTAGCTATTGGTCAGATTAATATCGGCAATTGTACTCAATGAAATGGTTTTTCCATCAGACAGACTTATAGGATAATCTTCGAGCGCCGTTAGTGACGGGACGGCATCGCTGATTTCAACCCGAACTTCCCGGTCGGATAGGCCAAGCTTAAAACTATCGGTCTCAACCCCAGAGAAAGCTGAACGAAGTTGGTTAGACAAGATCTGAGGTGTTACGCCGATAGTATAGGCATATTCGTTCAGTTTCAGCTCAATAGTGGGACGACCAGAATAAAAATCCCTATAGGCAACCACTACATCAGGGTGAACCTTGAGACGAGCAAGCAGATCACTAGCCGCCCCTTCCAATTCAACAAGATTTCGCGAATAAAGTTGAATATTCAAGTCTTTGCCACCAGGGCCGTGCCTGACTTGGGTAAAATTGCTTTGCACCAGATCGGTGATAGGGCCTGCCGCCTCTTTCCAATGCTGCAGGACATCATCTGCTTTAATATTACGCAGTTCACTACTCAGCAAGTCTACAGTGATTGTGAAAGTATTCGGGCCGTTGTCCTTTATATCGCTATTGGAGGCATGAGTAACCAAGGCCTGCACGACCAGTGGCTGGCTCCCTACTGTATTAGGACTGTGGGCCTTATTGACCTTTTCCAAAGCAGTCAGCAATTGCGTCGCCACTTTCTCAGTTTGAGCAAGCGGCATACCCGAGCTTAATGCAATTCGGGCTTCAATGGTATTTTCTTCACTGGGCGTAATGCCAATGACATTAACTCTACCGGAGGTAATCAAACCGATAAAAACAATCAGAGTCGCAATCACAGTACCAACGGTTGCATAGCGCCAACGCACCAGGAAGGCTGTTGTAGGCATAACAATTTTTTCTTTAAGCAGATCGAGCTGGCGTGGAAAAAAACGTTTGGCATTTTCGTCAAGTGAACCATGTACATGAGAGAGGTGATTAGGCAGAATGAAGAAAGCCTCGATTAAGCTAGCCGCCAGAGTAATCAGTAGCACGACAGGAATGAATTGCAATACTTTGCCAATTTCACCGGAAAGAATCATCAGTGGACCAAACACACTAGCCGTAGTCAAAAATGAAGATACAACCCCGCCCATAACTTCTCTCGCCCCCTTCACCGCAGCTTCCAGGTTAGAAGAAGTCTTACTGCGCCATTTAGCGATGTTGTCGGCAATTATGATAGAATCATCCATGATCAAGCCAATAGACATTATCAAACCCAACAGAGTGATCATGTTGATGGTCACCCCGAGAATACTCATCATAAAAACACAAGCAAGAAAGGAAAACGGTAAAGCAAGAGAGATCCACATCGCTTCCTTAAACGACAAGAAAAGAGTCATAACAAAGAGAACTAAAATTATACTCTGAACAGCATTGTTCATAACAATACTCAGCTGCTTAGAGACCGGCTCAGTCACATCCGCAATGATATTTATCTCAAAAGGGTCTGGATATTTAGCTTTCTCTGCAGCTATCAATGCCTTTACTTGGGCAAAAGCATTGATGGCATCATCGGTTGCTGTCTTACTGATATTTATAATAGCGGCCCGTTTGCCATTGATAAAGGCGCGTTGCTCAGGCGTGCTTTCAACAAGAGCAACTGTGGCCAGATCTGAAAGACGGACAAAGCCCCCACTTTTATTTTGTAGAATAATCAAGTCCTCGAGCTCAATTCTCGAGCGACGAGCGTCCGAATATCGGATGACAATCTCCCTTGCCTTCGTGGATACTTCGCCAAGAGGCAATTGTAGGCTGCGGGACGAAAGCGCATTAGCAACATCACTTGCACTAACCTTATAGAGGCGTAACGCTTCAGGATTGAAACTGATCAGAAATTGCGAATCCGAGATACCAGAAATATTCGCCGTCGCCACCATTGAAAGCGCTTGCAGTTTGTTAGCCAAGTCATCAGTATAGCGTACAAGCACATGCGGATTGTCTAGACCAGACACTGCCAAAAAAGCAATAGTTTCAGTTCGATTAGCAATGGAGACCTGCGCTGCTTCAGCCTCATCAGGGAGATCATTGATGCCGGAAACAGCAGAGGAAACATCGTTATAAAATTGCCCGATATCCCCCTCATCTTTCATGGTCAGAGTTGCGCTCGCTCGCCCATCGATCGATTGACATTCAAGTTCGTCAAGGTCATCAATCGAGCCGAGCTCGTCATTGAGTTTAACACAAACTTGTTCATCAACATCAACCGCCGAAGCACCAGGGTAAGAGATAGACACGGCGACTTTTCCTGAGGAAAAACTAGGAAATGATTCTCGTTCCATGTCTATTAATGCAGTGAGACCAAGATAGGCAACGGCCAATAATATAAGGTTAGCAGCAACCGGATGCCTAGCGAAAAAAGCAATCATCAACTTCCCCTCCCCTTACTGTGTGACAGGCTCTAACGGAGCCCCAATCACGGCCGGCAAAGGGTCAGACAGCACCAGTTTTTCCCCCTGTGAAAGACCATCATTCACAACAATCATTTCGTTTTGGGCTGGGCCGAGTTTAACAGAACGGCGAGCCAACTTGTTTTTTGCATTCATCAGGTAGACGTAAGAAGTACCATCTTCAGCCAGATGCACGGCTGAACGAGGAATACGAATGGCTTCAATCGGCTTACTGGACGATAGAATTACTTTTACAAAGGAGCCATTACTAATCGGCGGGCGTTTGATTGTGGGATCTGGACGATAAGGGTTATCTATCTGAAACACCAACCCGATGGAACCCGTTGAGCTATCGATAGATCCGTTGAAACGTACCAACTTTGCTGGCCATCCTGTATGGTTTCCAGGAAGCCTCAAGTGAAAACTAGCCTTTAAATCCATCTTGGAAATAGTTTCAACAAAACTCCCACTCCCCCCTTTTCTTATCAACTCGTCAAAATCAGGAGCAGCAATAGTGCGAAAAAGCCCTCCCACCAGACGAGGATGGAATTCAGCTACCACTTCCGAGGCGCTGATATCTTCAATGGTCAGCAAAGATGTCCCAACACTAACATATTGTGTTTCCGAGACGTTTTTTTCCTTCACAATTCCCGTGAATGGCGCCCTGATGATTGTGTTATCTAGCGCACGTTTGGCCTCCTCAATCTCAACTTTACGAGTTGCCATTGTTGCCATCAAAGTTGATCGTTGTATTGGAAGTAAACGCAGGGTGTTTTCAATAGCCAAAACAACCTTCTGCTGGGCAATCAGGGTGCGTCGAGCAGTATCCAAGGTTGATTGAGAGACAGTACCACGTTTCACCAATTTGATTTACCTGTCCAAATCAGCTTGTACCAGTACCTCGATGTCCTTCTCCAGCTTCAGCGTTGCGCGGTTGTTCGTCTCGGTTGTTGCCAACTCTTCAAGTGAGGCCTTGGCGCTATCTTGGGCAGCATTGGCTCGTGCTAAAGCAATCTCGTAATTACGAGGATCAATCTTGAGTATTTCCGTTCCTTCCGGGATTTCGTTTCCTACTGCGATCCGTTGATCGAGTTTTTTAACGCGGCCTTCCACTTGGGAAATAACTGCCTAGCTTCGTACGGCTTCCGCACGTCCAAATCCAGTGATCGATGGGATATATGGCTGTTTTACAATCTCAAGAATTCGTACCGCTTGAGATGGTTCAGGAACTTCGACAATGGTATTTTGTGTAGACCTGTTCATCCAGACATACAGTGCAACACCTAGCACAAGCGGCGGAATAAAAAGAAGTGCTTGGTATTTCGAAAAAAATTGACGGTAACTCATAAGACGGCCTCACTGATTTATCCAGATACGATAGGCTTAATAAAATAATTACAAAATACAAAATTACAGCCGAACACTCCGTTTCGGCCATCTATGATAAGAACTCAACCCATGTTGATAGATCCTGATAAAAATTCCTCGTCAGTACCAGCCAATGGGCATCATAGAATGATTGCGCACCCGGCTTCTTCCGCTCGGCGTTCATCCTAGACAGGCACGAGTTCTTGATGCTCTTGGGCGCATGGGGAAAACCTCCCAGGTCACGCTGGCCAAAGAATTCAACTTAACCGCTGCAAGCATGAGCACCATGACAAATCGTTTACTTCAAGCAGGCCTGATAAAACGTCAGGTTGATGAGCACGAGCTTCGTAGCAATATACCCTGCTTGAGCACTCGCGGTAAAACCCTGCTGGATGCGATTTACCGCGAGTGGCGGGAGATGGATCGAGAAATTTCGGACGCAATCGGCTCTGAAAATTCAGAACAACTTGCTGACCTGACTTATCAGTTGCGAAATGCAATTGGCGGATTTACACCAGGGGATAAAAAGAAAGACGAAAAGAAAGAGTCCTCAAAGAATAAAACATGATGCTTAAAAGAATGATGTCAACGAAATCAAATGCTGATCAAGCGTCCGAAAAAATATGACCAGTAGTAAAGAGTAAGAAGGATACCATGAAGACTTATTTCGCGATCATAACTGCCTGCCTGATAGCAACATCAATACCAGCATTTGCGGAACCACCGAGTTTCACGACAGGGCGAGCAACAATGACAAACCCTGGACTTTTCACCTGTGATCCAAGCCTTGGGCAAAAAGGGCCGAAGGCGCGTG
The DNA here is from genome assembly GCA_040367435.1 of Hyphomicrobiales bacterium 4NK60-0047b. Taxonomy (NCBI): domain Bacteria; kingdom Pseudomonadati; phylum Pseudomonadota; class Alphaproteobacteria; order Hyphomicrobiales; species Hyphomicrobiales bacterium 4NK60-0047b. Next base: position 754,494 of record BAABWY010000001.1, read on the forward strand.
TGAGCGCCGTCGGCAAGATTACGTCCGACGATGGGAAAGAATGGATTGTTCCTGCAAAGACCCAGTTTTCAACTGCTCCAAAAGCCCCTGATCTCCACAATATCTGCAACGGCGTAACGCCTCGGAGCATAGCGGAAGTCGACATCTCCGCGATACCTGTGTTACAGGCAAATGGCGAAGAAGAGTTTATTGCCTACATCTTTGGGGATAATTATTTCGAGCTCTATGTCAATGGAAAATTGCTCGCCGTAGATGCGGTACCCTTTACCCCCTTCAACTCTAGCATTGTACGTTTCAAGGCTAAACGCCCTGTGACACTCGCCGTAAAAATGGTCGATTGGGAAGAAAATCTAGGGCTTGGATCGGAAAAAAATAGTGGTTCGAACTTTCATCCCGGTGATGGTGGCCTTGTCATGCACGTCAAAGATGCAGATGGTAAAACAGTTGCGCTGACGGATGGAAGCTGGCGGGCACAAGTTTACTACATTTCACCACTGAATAATCGGACGTGCCTCAAGATAAGCGGCACGCTCCGTGATAGCTCCGACTGCAAGATGGTCGGTGCGGCAAATGGCACACGGTTCTCGGCGGCCCACTGGCCAATTCCAAACGGATGGGAGCAAGCAAATTTTGATGCGACCGCATGGCCGTTAGCGACGACCTTCAGCAACGAAACAGTCGGAGTGAGAGGCAAGAACTCATACACGAATTTTACCGAGGTGTTTGATGCTCCGGGCGCTGATGCACAGTTCATTTGGTCCTCAAATCTCATACTCGACAATGTCGTTTTACTTCGCAAGACGTTCGAGTAAGTCGATAACTAAAAACACATAAACGCCTTATCAAATAGATAGAAGAGACGACAATATTGTCTTCTTCAGAGCAACTAAAGAACACTGGAAGGAAACAGAAATGAAATCAGCACCACTCGCAATGAGCTCGCTATATTTTGGAACCATCATTACCATGCTTATAATTCTTGTAGGACTGAACGGCATCGCAAGCGCTGATGAACCCAAAGTACCGACATCGGCACCTTATATTGTATTAAGCGATAATCTGGATGAGCCCAATGGGTACGGTTTTTGTCTTGATACATTCGGTCCAGGGCAGTCAGACTTATTGCATACCCACTCGTGCAAACCCGCGAAAGAAGGTCAACCCCGCAACTACGCCGGCCACGACGCGCGGTTCATGTATGATGCATCGACAGGACGAATTCAATCGTACGCCTTTGAAGGTGTTTGCATGCAGGCCTTGGTTGCAAAGGGTTGGACCGTATTCGCTCTCCTGAACTGCAGCGATCATCCGCGTCAGAAGTTTGTACACAACAGCTCCGACGGGACTTTGCGGTTGAGCGAAGATAAAAAGCAGTGCGTCACAGTCGCAGACAAAACCGTCCCTGCAGGTCCCTGGGTTAAGCGTCCCTTGGCGCTACAAGAATGCGATAGCGCCAAGGCTGCACTCAAAAGATGGACCGTCGTCTCGAAATAATCGTGTCCGATTAAGGTTAGCAGGTTTAATCCTTTTGCTGGATATAGTTATCTGCTTCACTATCAATCCCAGCCATTGGTGAAAAATTCGAAAGTGTCATTGCGCAGTGCGCTGCCCAATGACACTTGGTTTTGCGGTCGTGATCGCCTGGCCCGGCCGGATAGTCAGTAACTGCCGAATAGCCGCTCTGGTTCAATTACTCGCATTCTCGGACTTTTCATGTTGCATCTGCTAAACATACCTTTCCGGAACTTTTGATCGGGCAATCATTACAAGCCAAAAATGCCAAGTTCCAACATTCGTAATATATTACAATTATTCAAAGAGATGTGACGGAAAGAACAGTTGATACCCAAGATCGCGATCATTCGAATTCGTTGCCAAAATCCGGAAGAACTATTGAAATTTTACCATGATGTCCTGGGAAAGCAGGCATTGGCTGACGGCGTTGTAGGGTATGGGTGGTACCGAATCCGCTATCCAGTTTCTACCTGGGACAGAGCGATATCAGCCTCGTCCTAATGACCTCTATTGGAAGGTGACTTTGGCAGTCCCAAATATTAAGCTGGCGCATCAGCAATTGACGGACAAGGGCATTTCAGTTGGAATCCTACGACAGTTCCGAGACGTCGGCTATCTTGCTCATTTCCAAGACCCCGAAAATTTTACAATTGAACTCATAGAGCACATCTTCCTAGGCGAGCGACGACATGAGCCGACTGATCCTAAATGCCTCGGCGGAGGAGTGCATCTCAATCTTCTAACGCTGAAAACCGCAAACATCAAGCCAATTCAAGAGGCATGTTCCGCGTGGGGAATAACACTACTTTCCATTCAACCAGTCGAGTGAAATGGGTTCACACTCTATTTCTTCGCATTCACTAATGTGCAGCAGCCGTCGAGCAACTTGACGGCGATCAAAAACAGGACGTGGGTATATCAACGCCCCTACACAGTCCTTGAAGTGCAGCACCTTCATGACGCTGAACGAGTGTTAAAAAATTCTGGCTCGCAGTCTGGTTATCTGGGCACAGAGATAATGCAAGCCCCGGGGAACTTCAGTGGGGCGGGTCTTCTTAGGTTTGAATGCGCTTGAAATTCTAGCCCACAAACTGGACACGTCTGACGCGGGTCAAAAACTGAAGTTAATAGACTACAAATTTTGTAAAGTATTCTTCCTAAAGTTCCCCCAAAGGAGAATTCACTATCATCTATAATTGAATGGGGAATTATGAAAAGTATGGTGAGCCTAATCATAGCTGGTTCGAAACGGATCTTTGATTTATTGCAAAACTGGAACACCGTCCTAACTAAAAAAAATTAAAAAAGCCATAGGAAATAATATCCTATGGCTTTTATTTGATTGCAAAAAGTTATTATACAAAATCGAAATCGTTTACACTTAATTGCCATTGATGAACATCTTTGAAAATCAATGTATCACCATTGCCGAAGTCGATTGTTGTTTCTGGGTTCCAATAACCACCCGATGAAGTCATCGCATCTTGAACATCTGCAAAGTTATCAAACCCATCAACATCGAGGATGATTTTATCTCCTGAGAAATTGAAGCCCCAGAATGAGTACCCAGTATCAAAGTCTGAAATCGTGTCTATATCATCACCTGATCTGAAGACGAATTGGTCATGTCCCCATCCACCAGTTAGTAGGTCATTTCCTTCACCGCCTTCAAGGCGATTGTTTTTCCAATTGCCTTTTAGCTGGTCATCATGCATGGAACCAATGAGGTTTTCGATGCTAAAGAGCTGATCTCCTTCAGCGTCCCCTCCTGAAGCCGTCTGGTCGCTGCCCCACCACCAATATGAGCGGGCAAGACTGACATCCACACCGGCTGAAGATCCAGAATAATCAGCTGTATCAGAGCCAAAGCCGCCATAGAGTTTGTCAGCCCCGGCGCCACCAATTAAATGGTCATCGCCCCAAAGGCCGAAGATTGTATCATTGCCGCCTTCACCATCTAAAATATCATTTTGGTACGTGCCATAAATGATATCATCAGTTGTGTTGCTATTATTATCAGTCGGATCATCAAGAAGTGAGATCTCAAAACTGTTTTGAGTTGTAAGACCAGCCGCATCTGTAGCCAAAACATCCAAACTTAGTGAAGTCGTTGTTTCAAAGTCTAGATCAGCACCATCCGCAACAACAAGCTTGTCTCCTTCGAAAACAAACTGAGTGGCACCTGTACCACCGACGATTGAATAGGTGTGACTATCTCCCAAATCTACATCACTGACAGAGAACATGCCAACCTCAGAACCAGCCAAACTATTTTCTTCGATCTCCAAAGTTGAAGAAATCAAGTTGGTCGGTGCATCATTAATGGCATGAATAGTGAGACTTGCAACAGCACTCGAAACACCACCATTTCCATCAGATATTGTGTATCTAAAAGAAGCAGGTCCATTATAGTTGGTAGTTGGAGTGAAAATAATATCTCCATTACTATCAATCTCAACAGAACCATTTTCAGCATCAGCAACACTGATGATCGATAGGACATCCCCATCAACATCGACATCATTCAGAAGCAATGAGTTTGCCGCAATAATAAGAGGTGTATCTTCATCAATCTCAAAGCTATCATCATTTGCAGCAACAGGCGCATCATTAACTGCATTCACAGTTAAATCAAAATCTTCCGAAACTTCCAGCTCACCATCTGACGCTGCAACTCTCAGATTAATATCTCCATGAAAATCTTGTGGCGGCGTACCGGAGAATGTCTGCGTATTACTATCAAAAGACAGCCATGCCGGTAGCTCTGAGCCATCAGTGAGAGTGGCTGCTAGCGTTAGAGCGTCACCATCGACATCTGAGAAGGTGCCTGTTGGAATTGTGAAGCTCCAGCCGGTGTCTTCATTTGAAGTTTGATCAGAAATTTTTTGAACAACAATCGGAGCATCGTTCACTGGGTTGATTGTTAGGTTGAAGCTGTCTGAAACTTCTAGCTCACCGTCTGATGCTGTCACACTTAGGGCGATGTCTCCATTAAAGTCTTGTGGTGGTGTGCCAGAAAATGTCTGTGTCGTACTATCAAAAGAGAGCCATGCTGGCAGCTCTGAGTCATCCGCTAGAGACACCGATAAGGTTAGGATATCACCATCTACATCTGAGAAAGTATTCTCTGGAACTGTAAAGCTCCAGCTAGAATCTTCATCTATCGCTTGGTCCTCTATTACGGTTTGAACAACTGGAGCTGAATTGTTAGCTCCAACCTCCAAAGAAACAATACCATTGCCTATTCCACCATTTTCATCGTTGACCGTATATAGGAAATATGCAGGTCCAGTATAACCATCAGTAGGTATAAAGGTGATTTGACCATCAGAAGTCATTTCTACTGTACCGTTAAAGGCTGAACCAACGCTAGAGACCGTTAATTCATCTCCTTCAGCATCAGTGTCATTTGCAAGCAAAGCTAATGCTGAAAGATTTAGTGGTGTATTGTACTCCACTTCAAATCCTTCATCATTGCCAACTTCAGGTTCATCATTCACAGCAAAGATATTTAAATCAAAAACACTCTCAACAGTTTCAACACCATCTGTAGCTAATACTCTTAAATTGATTGGGCCACTAAAGTTAGAAGGAGGAGTTCCCGTAAAAGTTTTTGTATCAGAATTGAAGGATAACCAGTCTGGTAATGGAGAGCCATCAGCAAGAGTAGCTGTGAGAGTTAGAGTGTCACCATCGATATCTGAGAATAACGTCTCTGGAACAACAATATTAACGGGTCGGTCTTCAGCAGAATAATGCTCCTCCATTGGAGTTTGTATGACAGGAGCATCATTAACGGCTGCAACTTCAACATTTACAGTTGAGCTAACTTCAACACCGTTGCCATCTGTTATTGTATATATGAAAGACGCTGTTCCGTTAAAATTTTGATCAGGAATAAAAGTGAATGTTCCATCACTATTTTCAATTAATTGACCATTCTCTGCGGATTGAGCTGAAACAAAACTAACAACATCCCCATCAAGGTCGCTATCATTAAAAAGCAATTCTTCTTTTGTGAAGGTAACACCTTCATCTTCATTTGTTTGTAAGTCATCACTGATGATGATTGGTTTATTATTCGCGCTAAAAAGAGCATCAGATGTAAAGGTTCCATCAGCAAATGAAAATATCTCTACATTTGAAACTTCATCTGTTCCATCAGTGCTATCTTGACGCAGATCAGTGATCCGAACTCTGTTGCTGCTTAATGATATGATTTGATAATCAGCGCGCGTCCCAGAATAAATAGCAACATCGTTACCTAATTTACCGTCTATACTATCATCACCACCAGCACCAGTTATTTGATTGTCTTCTTCATCGCCTGTGAGATAATCATCACCATTTCCTGAAATGATATTTTCCAGAGAAATTAATCTATCTGAGTCAATTTCATCACCGTAGGCTGACCCATTTTCTAAATTAACAAAAATAGCATTTGAAGCACTAGAATAGACAACGGTATCATTCCCAAGTCCACCATCATAATGATCATCGCCTTCTCCACTGCCGCCGACTATTGTGTCATTGCCAGAACCACCATACGCCGAATCATCGCCATCACCAGTGGTTATATGGTCATTACCTGCGCCGCCGAAGGCACGATCATTTCCAGCCCTAGTATCAATCGTATCATCACCAGCTTTACCAATGGCAGTATCAGCTTGTTCTGTACCTTCTATGTTTTGATTTTCTTCAGGAGATGGACTGTCTTTATCTTCTTCTTCAAAATCGGGTAAAAACTCTTTATAAAATTTATCGTCATTCAGTGCCTTAATTGCATTGTTGGCATTTGTCAGAGCACTATTATTGACTTGATCAACACTGGCTCTATCTTCACGGAGTTCTTTATTAACAATATTAAAGGGACCAGTTAAATTAATACCATAATCACCATTCGAAAAATTATTTAGTTTTATAGCAAAAGTGTCTTCTTCAAAATATACAATTAAGTCATTCCCATCCATCTCATATGTGAGAAGAGGTTTGTAAGGCTCAAGAGTAAACCCATTAGTATAGTTTCTTACATCCCCATTATTATAAATATCTAAAGTATTTGAAAAATTTTCACCATACGTGGACGCAGCTACTACAAATGGCTCACCATCAAAAGTCATCGAATGCAGCTCAAAATCCACAGCTCGAGTTAGAAAATGATATTCAATATTTCCGTCTTGGTCTGAATCATAAACTTCATCATAATTAACCCTATCAACAACACTTCCTGTATATGTATAGTAAGTAAATTGTTGAGCAATGGCAACACCACCTAGAATTGGGAAAAGTTTTTCTGCTCCAGTCTGTTCATCTGGAGCTATACCAACCATGCTCCCCTTAATAAACAATCGATCCTCTCCTTCGCCCCCCTGGATCGTGTAGGTCGCACCCCCATTGAGAGCAATACTTGTGTCAGAGACACTAAGCTTAGTATCATTCTCACCCAGGACAATCCAATCAAGACCGTCACCAACTGTGACTTTACCTTTTCCATCGCTAACATCAATAAGGTATGACCCTTCACTTTCGACATTAATTACACTGTCTTCTGAGGTTCCTTGAATATAAACAACAGGTTTTTCTTCAAATGGACCTGAATTGGAGAAACCCTCAAGGGTTATTTTTTTGCCGCCATCAAAGTTAATGACACCGGTTCCATTTACATCAATGTTTAGGTCAAATTCAGTTTCAATATCCAAGACTTTCTGAATAACTTTTTCCCAGGGAAGATTATTGCCATCTTTGTCTTGGGTTACTGCGTCTCCACCAAAATCTTGAATTTTTAAATCAGTAAAACTATTAGTGTTTTCGACCTTTAAAGTATCGATAAATTCTGTGCCCTTAATGACTTCAATGGAATGGAGAATATCAGCCCCTCCTGTACCATCGTTTAGAACATTAATAAATTCATCAGATAATACAATTTCAATGCCATTATCAGGTTTATCATTAAATATAAAACCAGACTCTACGAGAGAATAATCAACGGTATCTATCCCATTTGTATCGGTGCTTTTTTCTGGATCAAAATCACCATAAATCATATCATTTCCGCGGCCACCTCGAAGAATATCATCACCTGCACCACCTATAAGTAAGTCGTCATTTCTATATCCTTCGATTTCATCATTTCCTTCACCACCAACGATATTAAGGGTATAATCATTGAATAGGTTAAAAAGAAAAGGTGACAGTTTTTGTTTTAATGTAAAGTCATCATCTTCATTTGTTCCATAGACTGTGACAGTTCTTCCAAAATCATGATACCCAAGGATTTCATCACCCGCTAATCCAAAAAATTGTCCAGCGTTAGAGCTTGTATTAATGACTTTATCTATGAAATTGTCTAAAAACCGTATTTGTCCTTCATTCTCATTTATTGCCAAAGAAATATTTGTACTTTGTTCATTTGAAAATTGTGAACTGTGATAAGACTGATAGCTTTTTCGATTCCCTGTAAATTCTATTTCCACTGTGCGGGGAGTGATTCCAGAATCTAAACCCAAACCCCATAGATCAAGCATGGGTTCTAATCTTTTATTTATGAATTTGGCAAAAGCATTACTCGAAACAAAATCAAAATTATCATCATCGGCTTTTAACGTAAAATTTGTAACAGATCTTTGGTCTCCATTTACAACAAATTGAGCATTGCTCAGATCCAACTCAAAACCGGTTGAGCCGAAAATAAAAGATCGCCAAAGGTGATCCGCACTGCCCACATCCGTTGAATATTGACTAACACCAAACTTAAGGCTTTTATCACCAATACCCAAAGCTTTTTGTATTTGATCCCAAGTGTAAGTTTTATCCTCTAAAGTTGTATCATTAAAAAACGTTTGAAAAGCTTCTGAACGCGCCGGATTGGCATAGCGTCCAGCGCCCGATGTTAAGTAATCCATCATGTTAAGCTGTATGGTTGGGCCAGGGGTATTATCCGGACGGATGCGATCACTTAAAAATTCTGGGGCAGTGGCCTGACCAAAAAGGTATAGATTTAAAATGGTTTTTACATCGTTTAAACTTAAGGAACCAACATTAATCATGGGAATATATCCTTGAAATAAATTGAAGGGGAAAAGTGAGTAAAGCTATATACTCACTCTTTTTTTGTCTTGGAAAATTGAGGAAATTTGAAGTGCACCTCATTCCATTTGCGAGAAGTATCAACTTGCCCTTTTCGGTAACCTGGTCCAAACCAATCTGAAACAATGCCACAACAACTGACATAATTCGTGGTATTAAAAAGTATTGATTTTTCAGACTCCGATGGGTTTAGAGCATAACCATATATGTTTATCTTTACGTGATAGTGGAACTGTAATGCTGCCCAATAAGTCCCCCCTTCAAAAAGTTTTGTCCCATTATAAAATTTTTTAATGGAACAACATTTTGGGTTTTGCTGGATGAAGTCGTCAACAGATGAATAGGTTATGAGATTGGTTGTCCTTGGAAGGTCTCGCAAATCATAATCAAGGTTTCTTTCCCCGTCTCTCCACCTTTTTTTCTGTCTTTCATATTGTTTGAGGTTATGCTGGATCGCAATGCGGATAAATTCTTCATCGGAATAAAATTTTAATTGACTATAGCAAAAACCCAGTAAATTTAGAGGTGTGCAAACCATCAAAAGCACTAAGAGAATATTTCTTTTCTTTGAATACCAAGGGACATTTTTTCTATATCGACCTAAGAGAAACGCGACAAATTCAAAAGCGTAATAAATGACGCTAAAAAAAATAATGAAGAAGATGGTGAAAGCAACGAAATAAAAGCCTGTAGTACTATTTTGATAGTCAACCCCACTCAGACTAATAAAGAGGATATATAAGAAAGCCAACAACAGATAGATCATCAAACAGGCTCTGATTTTTCCCGATAAATTACTTTCAGTGTCTTTATTATTCTCCGACATATTCCGAACTTCCCCTAAGCTGTGATTCTTCAAAGATTAAAAATATCAGTCTTTTCACTCACTGATAATTTCTTTTACAATCACTTGGCCCTGGTCATTCATTGCGCGGAATTTAAGGATGCTTTTTTCAGGAAGTTCAGATTTGATTTTCTGAAACATAGATTGTTTCATTTTATCGTCACCTATCATATCAACGAGCCAATTGATCTCACCAGACTGCCACTCATCAGGGCGCAGTTTAATCGGTCGATCCAGATTTTCAGATAATCTCTCGTTGACTTCTTCTGAGACAGATGCCCATAGCGCTAAGCCAACAGGCACTGACGCCCCATTTTCTTTAGAGCGCGCTTCTACCACAAGAAATTGATTGTGCATTAGTGGAGGAAGTAATAGCCACTCCAGGTCAGCCAGAGAATAATGCTTATAGTGAGCAGATCTCATCAAAAGACTGACCATCTCCCCAAAAGAAGCCGCGGTCATTTTTGATTTCATAAATCCTTCTTTTAAAGAAGGATCATCCGAAGATTTGTTTTCGCTAGTTTGATCTGATGTTTCAGGCGTCTCAATGGCTTCAGGTACAGCTATGTCGATGCTCTCTGTTGCCTCAGATTGTTCTTTATTTTCGTTTACTTGAGATTTAAACAGACTTTTACTTTTAAACAACTCCGCCACCCCCTTCAGAACCATTTAAATTGCTTCGATAAACAGTATAAACTGTGAAATTATTATTTTTATAAAGTATATTTTTGGAGTAATTGCATGGTAATTTTTTTATGTCAATAAATTAAGATTATAAATTCATGAGTATATTGATAATTGTGGAAAGTGGTGGTGAATAAACACCTAAATAGAAGTGAAAGTATTTATGTTGATAATAGAGGGAAGTAAGTTCTAGAGTTATCAATATTATACATCTGCATAGTGAATTGTCTGGCTTGGGTCATAAGCAGACTATCCAAACCAATAAGGAGCTCAGCTCACTTCGGGCTAAGGGACATGGCGAAGCGCCAGCGCAGCCCGGCGTGAGCGCCGCACCTCGTAGGGCCCGCTGCTTCGCAGCGGAATAGACCGTGAGAGAGAAAGAGGCAAAAACATCACGCTCTTCTCCTTATTCCTCAAATTAACCCTATCCCCTGCTAGATTAATTGCACTGCTTGCGCCAAAAAGTTATAAACAAGGCTTAATTCACACCTATTTTGCTGCATATCTGTTGTATGTTTTTTGCTATATTTTCAACAAATTCAGCAATATAGTTATATTGAAAGATGAAGTCCTGAAGCGTTATAAAGAGCGTTCCGCCTTAAAGTGGATGCCAGTTTTAGGAATAGCGCGGTTGCTAATGGGCCTGTTTCTGGTGGGAAACCTGAAGGCCCGTTAAAAAAAGCAACTGAAGCGCAGCTAAATAAGCGGAGTAGAGTAATGAGTAATGGGGACATAGCTTTAGGAACCGAGCACCCGTCAGCGCATCAAGAGCATAAAGTAAAAGGGTTTAAGCGCTTTTATAACCTTTTTCGCCCCTCCAGTGCAGATGCCCGCAATAAAGAACGCACAGAGCGCAAAGCCCCTAAAAAAATCGTCAAAGAAGGCCTCACTGCCATTGACGGCCCTGAAAAAGAGCGGTTTATCCCCGTTTCTCGCCAAGCCATTTTAGACTACCTAAAAAGACCAGAAGTCTGGGCTGAAGGCGAGTATGAGAACGCCGAAACTTTCATGGATCATCTGGACGCTTGGCGCCACCAATCTTATCGCTCACGTCTCTCCGCTCTAAAAAGTTCATACCTGACTTTCAGCCCAGATAGAGACACAGTTAAAGCTCTTGAGTTCACACCAATCCAACTCCTCAAAATGCGCCATAACTTAATGGAGCATTTGGGCGATCTGCTCGAATCTGCCAATTATGAAAAAGTAACTCAAAAAGACCTGGACCTTCTCCTCACATCAGACAGCCCTTATGGCTTGCGTCTCCATGTAGATCTAGATGCTTTTGATGATGTGGTAATTTACTTCAGAGGCGCCGGCACAAAAATTGTCGAATATCGTGATTGGAAATGGGCTTACCTAAAAAAGAAAGGCGTAGAGACGCCAATTTTCCAACGCCTTTTCATTGCTTTAAAATTAAAGCCTGAAGAAGAGATGATCAGCCACCTCATGCTGAGGGAAGAACTCACTCATAAAAAAGCAGCAAAACTAGTTAAGAAAAATCGTAAAATGATGCCTGATGGCGTTACCAGTGATAATATCTATTTAAAGCTATTTAAAAACATCCCTCAAGATGACCTCGAGATGATGTTCCCAAATACAAAAGTCGAATTCAAACTACTCGACAAATTAAAAATTGGCCTAACAGCTGGCGGCGGTACAATCGCGGGCCTCGCCACAGCCATTCCAAAACTAATCCTCGGTCTGACAGCTGCCGCTTTAAACCCTATATTCCTGCTAACCTCACTTGCCGGCATCATTGGCCTACTTGTACGTCAAGTCACAAAAGTGTTCCATCAACGCAATGAATATATGATGACGCTCGCGCAAAATTTATACTTCCATAATCTCGCCAACAACCGCGGCGTACTCACTCTGCTGGTTGATCGTGCTGAAGAAGAAGACATAAAAGAAGAGTTGCTGCTTTATAATTATCTTGTCCGTAACAAAGACAAAGGCACAAACCTAAGTACAGCCAAAGCCGACATTGAAATGTTCCTACAAATGGAATTTGGTGTTGATATCAGCTTTGACCTTGAAGATGGTTTCTCTCGTTTAGTTCGTGATGGGTTGGTTGAAAAGAAAGCCGATGGCAGCTATAAGGTGTTACCACCACAGCGTGCTGTAACTCAACTAAAGAGATTATGGCGCGGCGTTCTAAATAATGAAACACAAAGCTAGTCTCGTAAAATTCATCGATGTGTAATTCTTCTAATAAAGAGTTCATCCAGAAATTTAGACAGAGATGAATTAAAGAGCACAAATGACAGAGACACAACTTTATCAACTCACCATCCGCGCTGAAAAAGCAATCAATGCGGAAATTGCAGATCTATTGGAAAACCTATTTCCAGAGCCACTATCAGTCAGTCATTTTGAGGAAAATGAGAAAGAGAATAAGTGGACTACCACCGCTCATTACGAAGAAAAACCTGATCAAGAAAATATAACAGAGCAAATCTCAAACATCCTCAAGATCTCGTCTGATAGTTATAAAGTTGAAATCTCAAAGGTCGAAAATATTGATTGGGTCTCCCATGTTCAAAAAGGTCTCAAGCCAGTAAGAGCTGGGCAGTTTTTCATTCATGGCAGTCACGACAGTGACAAAGCAGAAAATGAACCCTACTCTATACTCATCGACGCGGCCCAAGCCTTTGGCACTGCCCATCACGGGACAACAGAAGGCTGCCTCAAAGTTATTAGTGAATTAAGCAAAACACATAAGCCTAAAAACATTCTCGATCTTGGTGCAGGCTCAGGCATATTAGCCATCGCTTCATCAATGGTATTTAAGGACGCAAAAATTATCGCAAGTGACATCGACCCTATCTCAGTAAAGGTCGCCAAAACAAACGATGACCTAAACCGACCAGCAAATTCGAATAACGCAAAAATCACTCACATCTGCGGCGATGCCCTTAATGATGAAACAATTCAGGAAACAGCTCCTTTCGAACTTCTCATTGCAAACATTTTAGCTAAACCACTCATTGCAATGGCTCCAGATATCACCAAAGCAATTGCCCCAGATGGAACACTTCTCTTATCTGGGATCTTAGACGTGCAATCAGATGATGTAATTGAGGCCTATATTGCTGAAGGGCTCACACATTTAAAAACAGATTTAATCGGGGAATGGACAACAAGCCTGTTCCACAAAAAAGGATAATGTGTTTTATCTTTTTTATTGTTGTTAATAAAAAATACTACAACTAAAAAAATTGCTATACGAAGAAGGAGCTCAGCCCCTTTCGGGCTGAGGGACATGGCGAAACGCCAGTGTAGCCCGGTGTTTCGCGCCGCCCCTCGGAGGGCCTGCTGCTTCGCAGCAGAATAGCCCGTGAGAGAGATAGAGAGAGAAAATGTTCCAATCATATGAAAACCGCGGCGGACCAGAACATTGCGCAGAGCGCATCAAAGCTTTAAGAGATGTTTTAAAAAAACAAAAAATTGACGGCTTCATCCTTCCTCGTAGTGACAAACACTTGAACGAATATGTCGCGCCGCATGATGAGCGCCTTTTGTGGCTCACAGGATTTTCAGGCTCTGCCGGCCAAGCCATTATCTTAAACAACAAAGCCGCGATCTTCATTGATGGAAGATACACACTTCAAGTCCAAAATGAAGTCGACCTAAAGCTAATCACGCCAGTTCCAATCACCGACCAACTCCCTTCTCAATGGCTCAGCGAAAAACTCAAACGCGGACAAACAATCGGAATTGACCCAACACTTCATAGCGTCCAATCTTATGAAAAATTCCTTGAGGTTGTGGAGAAAGCTGGCGGCAAACTAATCTCGGTAAATAAAAACCCCGTTGATGAGATCTGGCAAGATCAACCAAGCATCCCTGAAAACCCAGTTATCTCCCATCCAAAAAAATATGCCGGCCAGGACCCGTCCGAGAAAATTGAACTCATACAAGAAAAGCTAAAAGAAAAACAGTGCGAAGCTTTTGTCATCACTGCGCCTGAATCAATTTGCTGGTTATTCAATATTCGCGGTAATGACATCAGCCACACGCCCATTATGTTAGCAAATGCGATCATCCACTCTAAAGCCAAACCTGAAATCTTCTTAAAATCCGATCGCCTTAACACAAGGTCTTTAGAGACAATTCGCGCAACTGCAAAACTACTTCCTCCCGAACAATTCGAAGATCGGTTAAATGCCCTAGGATCTAAATTTAAAAAAGTACTGATAGACCCAATAAGAACGAACAGTGCCATTTATCAAACTCTTCGTTCAGCAAGAGCTGAAATCATCCGAGGCGAAGATCCTTGCTCCCTGCCAAAAGCTAAGAAAAACAAAGCCGAAATTGCAGGCAGTCGCCAGGCACACATTCGCGATGGGCTCGCCATCACAAAGTTCCTTCACTGGTTATCAGAAAATTCTACAAATAATAGCTTAGACGAAATCAGTAGCGCTAAAGCCTTGGAAAATTTCCGCATCGATACAGGTGCATTAAAAGATATCAGCTTCGAGACCATTTCAGGCGCAGGCCCAAATGGGGCGATCGTTCATTACAGAGTAAGCGAACAATCAAACCGCCGTTTAAACATGGGTGATCTCTACCTTGTTGATTCAGGCGCCCAATATCAAGACGGCACAACAGACATCACGCGCACCATCGCTATAGATGCACCAACAACGAAACCAACTGGCCCAATGCGTCGTCACTACACCCTAGTGCTCAAGGCTCACATCAATTTAACAATGGCCACCTTTCCAAAAGGTACCAGAGGCGCCGATCTTGATCCACTAGCAAGAGCACCTTTGTGGGAAGCTGGCTTAGATTTCGCTCACGGCACCGGTCACGGCGTTGGGAGTTTCTTATCAGTTCATGAAGGGCCCCAAGGCATCTCAAGAAGAGCCACAGTCCCACTAGAGCCAGGAATGATCCTTTCTAACGAACCTGGCTATTATCGCGAAGGCGCCTACGGCATCAGGTTAGAAAATCTGATTTTAGTGACAGAGCCCAAAGACATCACAGGCGGCGAACAACCAATGATGCAGTTTGAAACATTGACCCTTGCTCCCTTTGATCGTCATTTAATAGACAGTAAATTACTTAACAAGCGTGAGCTTAAATGGCTGAACAATTACCACCGCACAGTTTACAAAACTCTCTCACCGGAACTAAAAGGTCCTGTAAAGGCATGGCTTAAATCAGCCACAAGCACAATAAAGCCGGAATAATACGATAGACAAAGTTTTAGCCCCTTCTTCAAAAGAGGAATGCTCCAATGTCTGAAAACCAAATAGAAAATCTCATCATCGGCGCTGGTCCCGTCGGCCTTGCAGCTGCGCTGGAGCTAAACCGTCGCGGCATACCCTTTAAAATTATTGATAATGATGGCGAGCCAACCCCAGAAAGCCGAGCTCTTGCCATTAACGCACGCACTCTTCAAATTTTCGAAAGCTCCGGTGTGTCAGAAAGATTAATAAAAGCAGGCAATAAAATTTCAGGGATTATCGTCAGAGATCAGAAAACCACTTTGTTAAAAGTCGACATAAGTAAAAGCCGGAACAAATATAATTATCTTCTCGCTCTCCCTCAATCTCAAACAGAAAACATTTTAATTGAAGCCTTAAAAGAACAAAATCAAAATATAGAATGGTATACATCACTCAAATCCATTACTAACTTGAATAATCTTTTTGAATGCAGCCTCACCACCAACAGTGAACATAAAACCATCTGGACCAAAAACTTAATCGGAGCAGATGGTGCCCATTCAACAGTGCGCAAATCTTTAGGCTTCTCATTCGATGGTGAAAGCGTTTCAGATATTTGGAGCTTAGCTGATGTGGAAATCAGTGAATGGCCCTACCCCTTTAACAATGCTGTCGTAACCTTAACAAAGGACGGCCCAATCGCTTTTTTCCCATTCGGCGAAGGAAAAGGACGTTTAGTCTCATCAAAACCAAACCTACTCAATAATTTACCGAAAGGTATGAAAGTTACAAAAGTCCCTTGGCAATCTGAATTCAAAATCAGTTACCGTCAGGTCGCTACCTATCAAAAAGGAAATGCTTATCTTGCCGGTGACGCCGCTCATATCCACTCTCCTGCAGGTGGACGGGGAATGAATATGGGAATAGAAGATGCAGCAACCCTAGCCTATTTAATTGAGAACAACCAAACGGAGAGATATACAGATTTACGCCACCCAGTTGGAAAAAAAATCTTAAACTTCACAAAACAACAAACAGAACAAATCACATCACCAGGAAGAGGCCTCACAATCGCAATCAAATATTTAGCGCCGGTTGCTTTCTCAATACCATTCTTTAGAAACAGAGCCCTAAAAACTCTAACAGGCCTGGATACACCAAAACCCGAATGGCTCTAGAGTGTGTCACATTGTATTGAATTCAATACAATGTTTTTCAAGTATCTTAACGAAGAAGGGAGTGCTCTTTTCCAGAGCACGGACATGGCAGCGCATGCTGCCCGGTGCCTAGCACCGTCCCGTCGGAGGCCCAAACGCCATAAGCGTTTGGAATAGCCGTGAGACAAAATAAAGCATGTCATTAATTTTAAAACAAAGTGACATGCTCTAGAAAGTTCAAACTAACCTACCAAATCAACCCACTCTTGTTCGGTCAGCACTTTCACTCCAAGCTCCTCAGCTTTTTTCAATTTAGACCCAGCCCCAGGCCCAGCCACCAATATATTTGTCTTAGCTGAAACTGAACCAGCAACTTTAGCGCCCAACCGCTCCGCCTGTGCCTTTGCCTCAGCCCGGCTCATCAATTCAAGCTTGCCAGTAAACACAACCGTTTGCCCTGTTACAGAAGAGGCAACTTCTTCAAACTCAACAGGCTCAGCTGTGACAACATCAAGCAAAGCATAAACTTGCTCCAAGTTTCTCTTTTCAGCAAAATAATGAGTAAGAGAAGAAGCCACAACACCGCCAATCCCATCAATGTTCTGCAACTCCTCAAAAGCAGCACTTCCTTCATCACCGGCACTTATCATAGCTTGAAGCCACTTATCTGCCTCACCATAATGACGCGCTAGATCCCTTGCCGTTGTCGCCCCAACATGGCGGATACCAAGAGCAAAAATAAAACGATCAAGATCAATTTTCCGGCGCTCATTAATGGCATCCCAAAGTTTCGAAACAGATTTTTCGCCCCAGCCATCCATATTTTTCAAGGACGTTAAACGGTCTTCATCTTTAGCTTCCAAAGAGAAAATATCAGCCGGCGTTTTTACCCACTCAAGGCCATGAAACAATTCAACTTGTTTTTCGCCAAATCCCTCAATATCAAATGCATTACGGGAAACGAAATGTTTTAAACGTTCCTGGGCTTGCGCCGGACAAATAAACCCACCCGTACACCGTCGCACCACATCTTGTCTCTCTGTTTTCGGGTCTACGGCCCGCTCAGCAGGCGAACCACAAGCCGGACAAACATCCGGTAAACTATATGGCTTACTGCCCTCAACACGTTTATCAAGCACAACTTCAACGATCTGCGGAATAACATCCCCCGCCCGTTGCACCACAACAAAGTCCCCAACCCGCACATCCTTGCGCGCAATTTCATCTTCATTATGAAGAGACGCATTTGAAACAACGACGCCGCCAACTGTCACCGGCACCAATTTCGCAACGGGTGTCAACGCTCCTGTTCTTCCAACTTGAATTTCAATCGCCTCTAATTGCGTCACAGCCTTTTCAGCTTCAAATTTATGAGCAATGGCCCAGCGAGGCGCACGAGAGACAAAGCCAAGTCGCTCCTGAAGAGCAAGATCATCAACCTTATAAACAACACCATCGATATCATACCCAAGCTCAGAACGGTTAAGCGCTATATGATCATACCGCTCAATCAACTCATCAACTGAGCAGCAGGTTTTCGTTAAAGGATTGATCGGAAAACCCCATTGTTCAAATTGAGCCAATACATCTGAATGATGCTTCACACCCAAAATTTGGGCATCTCCTAAGCTATAAGCAAAAAACTTCAATGTGCGTTTTGCGGTTATTGAAGGATCTAATTGCCGTAACGACCCTGCAGCCGCATTGCGAGGGTTAGCAAAAACCTTTTGCCCCTCTTTTTCTTGAGACGCATTTAAAGTTTCAAAATCATCATGCGCCATATAAATTTCACCCCGAATATCAAATAAATCAGGAAACCCATCCCCCTCTATCCGTTTCGGTATTTCATCAATGGTCATAATATTATGAGTAACATCTTCCCCAACACGGCCATCGCCGCGTGTTGCAGCCCGCACCAATCCACCCTTTGAATAAGTCAATGAAATAGAAAGCCCGTCAATCTTCGGCTCAGCCACAATAGGTAAAAGGGCCTCACCATCGAGGCTTAAAAACCGGCGCACACGACTTACAAAATCGTCCACATCTTCTCTATCAAAAGCATTCCCAAGAGAAAGCATCGGCACAGCATGAGCAGCCTTTTCAAACCCCTCAAGTGGTGCAGCACCAACTTTTTTACTCGGGCTAGTCTCTAAAACTAATTTTGGAAATTTTTCTTCTATTGCCAAATTTCGTACGCGCAGCGCATCATAGTTAGCGTCAGAAATTTCAGGATCATCATTTTGATAATAAAGTTGATCATGGCGAGAGATCTCTAAGGCCAGACGTTTCAGTTCTAACAAGGCCTGTTGTTCATCAAGGCTTTTAATATCTATGTTTGAAGTATCATTCATTGAGGCAACAGACCCATTCAAAAATTAAACACTCTAAATGGATAACAGTTTTAAAAAAATCAGCAAGAGCTGGAGAACTACAGGGCATAAAACAGATTATAATGAACAGAAAATTTACCCCGGAGCATTCCACAACAAAAAGCCTCGCGGAATTTATAATTCCACGAGGCTCAATTTTTCAATAATCAACAGCCGAGAACTCATCTAAATAGGATTGAGTTTCTTCGCTGCATTTAAAGTGTTTTTCCATGTTTTAGAGAGCCAAGATCCTGAATTGTTTCTTGGCGCCAAACCACCAGACTTCAACAAAGCGTATGTATCTTTATACCACGGTGAATTCGGGAAGTTATGCCCAAGAATGGCACC
Organism: Hyphomicrobiales bacterium 4NK60-0047b; assembly: GCA_040367435.1. Taxonomy (NCBI): domain Bacteria; kingdom Pseudomonadati; phylum Pseudomonadota; class Alphaproteobacteria; order Hyphomicrobiales; species Hyphomicrobiales bacterium 4NK60-0047b. The sequence goes on from BAABWY010000001.1 coordinate 773,671, forward strand.
AGCCGTTTGAGCTTCAGAAGCAATACCAAGCGCCATATACGCTTCAGCAATCCGAGCTAAAGCCTCTTCCACATGCTGTGTAGTTTGATAATTTTTAATCACAGATTTAAAACGATTAATCGCAGCTAGATAATTTTTACGGTTCAAATAATAACGACCAACATTCATATCAGCTGCTGCCAAAACATCGCGCGCAACACGAATTCGGTTTTTTGCATCTTTTGAATAACGGCTATTAGGATAGCGGCGTACTAAAGTCTCAAGAGATTTAAGAGCTTCTTTCGTCCGTTTCTGATCACGCTTCGGGTCAGCAATTTGATCAAAATAAGACATAGAAATCACATGCTGGGCCAACGCAGATTCTTTCGTGCCCGGATGCAAAGCTACATAGCGCCTACCACCAGAGATCGCTTCAGGGTATTTACCACCTTTATAGTTTGAATAAGCGGCCATAACAATTGAACGACGTGCCAAAGGTGAATAAGGATGAAGACGGTCAACATCTTCAAATTTCTTAGCAGCGTTTTCATACTTACCAGATGTTAAAAGCTGATCAGCCTCACCGTAAAGTTTAGCAGCAGGCTCAACTTTTTCAGCATCCAGATATACTTTATCCTTCCCACCAAACCAGCCCCCTAAAGAACTAACTGAAGAGCCAACATCTGCTAATGGAGATGATGAACATCCTCCCAAAGCAGCAGTAAATAAAATGACTGTAACAAAAGCAAATCGCTTAAGCGTCAACATAAAAATCCCCCTAAAGGAAAAGAGAAAAACCAAATACAAACAGGCAAAGGACCAAAAGACCGATCAAAAACAGACTTATTGCCAAAAGCCTCATAAAATATTCCCGTCAGCTAAATCCCAAACCAATATTCGGTACAACTAACAGCGCGGATGCTCCCTCGCGGATGCTGTGTGGGCATCTTAAGCAAAGAAATGGCATCTGAAGCGCAACTATAAATCCACGGCAGCTTTGTACCGGTTGCTAGTGGGCAACTGAAGGCACGCTAAAAAGTACAACGAAAGCGCAATCAAGAATTTCCAATAACATCTCCCCAAAAGAAGCTATGAATGTGGAGATTCTATGCTCAATTATACGTCTTTTTAATACAAATGCACAGATCTAGAAAAAAATATAAAAAATTACTTAACTTCAGTGTCTTATTTACCAAAATTTACAGTATTTTTCTTGATTAAAAATAGTCATTTGGGTCAGCTTGTACCATTATTTTCGTTGCCAGTACGTATGCCTTGCGGACATCTCAAAAACAAAGATAAGAACTGAAGAAACACCAAAAAGCAGGTATTTATAATACAAAAAAAACAAGCACAGAACTGTACTTGCCTTTAAAAACATACAAAATCAATGATACAATCATCAAAAAGATGTGAAAAACACCCGATTAATTCCGATCTGCAGCAAAATTAGCGGCTGTTAGAACCGCGGCACCTTGTCCTTCACTATGATGCTCAATAACATGAGTAGGCACAACAGGTACAGAAACTCTCGTCCAAGCATCCTTATCAGCTAGAAGAGTCGAAATCGCTTTTGCATTCAAAGCATGACCACCACGATAGGATTTATAAGAACAAAGTAGAGGAGACCCAGCCAAAGCCAAATCACCAATGGCGTCTAACGCTTTATGACGAACAAACTCATCATCCCAGCGCAAACCCTCGCGGTTTAAAACTTTGTCTTTATCAATAGCAACAGTATTTTCCAAAGAAGCGCCAAGAGCACGCCCAGCGGCCCAAAGACCTTCAACTTGTTCCATAAAGCCAAAAGTTCTAGCTCTGGCTAATTCTTCGCGAAACACACCAGGGTTCAAATCAGAGTTAAACCTCTGACGACCAATAACTGGCGTTTCAAAATCGATTTCAACATCAAGTCTAAAGCCATTGTAAGGTAATAACTCACCCCAACAACCATTTTCTTCAACTCGAATTGGTTTCAAAACTTTAATAAAGCTACGCGGCGCATCAAGGTCTTTCAAACCAACCTCTTCAATAGCGCGCACAAATGGCATTGCACTACCATCCATAATTGGCACTTCACCATTATCAATTTCAACCAAAACATTATCAATCGAAAGTCCGCGAAGCGCAGACATAAGATGCTCGACAGTAGCTACGACAGCGCCACATTCAGAACCAAGAATGGTGCAGAGTGTTAAATTTTTAATGAAATCGCAGTGTGCTTGAATTTCGACGTCTTTGCCGTCTTTCGAAACTAAAAAGTTAATTCCGCTATCGGCATCAGCCGGATGAAGAGTTATAGAAACTGGAGCCCCTGAATGAACACCAACTCCAGTCATAACAACAGATTGACTGAGCGTGGTCTGTTTCGCTCCAACATATGAATTACCCATGAGAGTACACCCTCTAAATTACCCTGTCTTCTCTAGACATCCAGAACGCTTCGGAACTTTAAAATCTTAACTAAAAGTCTCAAGTCCAACTAGCAATTCGGAGCCCCCCATCCATAAACCTGATTGCTGCAAATAATCTGGTTAAAATTTGGATCAAAAGAATTAAAAATCTTCAATTAAAAAACACTCACACATCACCTTGAGTATCAATTTTCCAAACTAAAAAAACTTTTATCAATAAACGATCAAAGCTTCTCAATTTAACCAACTTACAAATCTAAGAACCAAGTCTTTATTTTTATCATGGTCCTAAATTTCATAGTCTCCTAAAAACTTGTTTTTAGTCTTATTTTAAGTACCAAATTTAAAATACAATTCGTATTAATTAAAGCCGATCTTAAGAAAGACACAAACTCATTTAGAGAGTTACAAACAACTAATCCCAAATCTTGAAAACAACACGATTAAATAAATTAACCTGTAACCTTAATCCAGAATAATCAAGCCTATAGCTATCATTAAAGAAACCTTACTATAGAGAAGAATGATCACACAAATCACGGTTTCTTACAGTCTATTACCAACTCCTTAAGCATATGAAAAATATACACAAAACAGGAAAAACGGCCTGAAAAACATTCAAAAAACCACCCTTTAGATCACATTTCTGAAACAAAAACCCATCCTAACGGTTTGATTCGTAAAAAATCCGCAAAAAAAAGCGGAGATAAAATCCCCGCTTATGACAAAAAAATAGCCGTATGATGAAATATTAGCCCTTGCGTTTCTCTTTTAGGAATGGAGGAATATCGGCAATTGATTCTTCTTCATCCAAGGGTAAAGACCCAGTACCTGTTTTATTCAATTCTAATGTCGGGTAACGTTCAGCAGGAGTTTCAGGACGAGATGGGGCCCAATCTTCCTGTGCATGAGATTGGTTCTTCAAGACAGGCCCACCTTGTGCTTGATCCCCTTGCACTTGAATAGGTTCTGAAGAAGGATGCATTTTATAATGTTCCTCCATACTCAAATCATACTCACCCTTATTTCCACCTTCAACCTGATCTTGAGAAACAGAGCGTTCATTAACAGCGCCAGGCAATGGAGTTTCTGGAGCAGTACTCACAGTCTTAACTCCTTGAGGTTTCCCCTCCCGTAAGTTCCCCCTACCCTGACTTCTCTGATCTTGTCCAGCCTGCTCACGTGAAGACGGTTCGTTATACCTTGTGTCATGATATCTAGGATCACGAGATTGCTCACCTTGAACATCATGTGGCAATGGGGGGTTGCTATGATCATGGCCTACATTATTAGAAGACACATTTCCCGCATGAGGGTCTAAATGACCACTGTCAGCTCTTTGAGGAGCTATAAATGTACCACCAGTTTGGCGCTGGTGATGACTATGCTCTTGTCGTAAAGGCTCTTGAATAAATGTCTCTTGGTTTGGAGAGTCTTGAGAGACCTCATGCGCTTCAGTCTCTTGCTTGCGATTACGTCCTGTTAAACGACTAAAAAAACCGCCTTTTTTCTTAGGTTCAGCTTCTTTGAACTTTCCTTCAGGTGCTTTATAAGCACGCAATTGATTTTGGCCCGTAATAGGCAAATCTTCCATACTTGGCATCCGGCGCATAGATCGATTTACACTTTGCGGTGCACCAGCAACAAACTCACGCCCTGTCATCGGGTTATTTGCTCCCGGCGTTGCAGGGGGCGTATAACCAGCATCACTATCCGGTGACATGAACCGAGGTGGTTTATTTACAATCTGAACATTACCTCGCCCACCATCATTTTGTCGATGTGGTATCGGGCGATCATCTTTTTGGCCACCCCCTACAACAGGAGGTTGAGGGCGCAAACGTCCTGTTGAGTTACGCACTCCTGGATTACCTTGCCCAGCCCCCATTTCAGGACCTTGATCAGAACTAAGAGCACCCAGATGTTCTTGTGAAGCATCAAGTGTCTGCAAACGTTCGTTTAGACCAAGTGTATTTTGTTCTATTTCAGCATCAATCTCCATGCGTCTTCGGTCAGCTTCTTGATGCATAGATTCTGGATGGCCACGATTAAGCCCCGATGCCACGAGTGAAACTCGTAAATAGCCCTCTAATTGCTCATCAAAGGTCGCACCAACAATAATATTTGCATTCTGGTCAACTTCTTGCCTGATCCGGCTAGCCACTTCATCCACTTCAAACAAGGTCATATCCTGACCACCTGAAATAGAAATAAGCAATCCTTTCGCGCCAGCAAGAGATATATCATCAATCAAAGGATTAGAAATCGCTTCTTCAGCCGCCTTGCGTGCACGGCCTTCACCATGCGCAACACCCGTTCCCATAACAGCAGCGCCCATTTCAGTAATCACAGTTTTCACATCAGCAAAATCAAGATTGATCAATCCCTCTTTCATGATGAGGTCGGTGACACAAGCAACACCAGAGTTCAAAACAGAATCAGCTAAACAAAAAGAATCTGAAAAAGTCGTTTGCTCATTAGCCAAACGGAATAAATTTTGATTGGGAATAACAATCATCGTGTCAACATATTGGCGGAGCTGCTCAATACCAGACTCAGCAATACGCATTCTGCGCTGACCTTCAAATTGGAACGGTTTCGTCACAACAGCAACTGTAAGAACCCCAAGTTCTTGTGCAATACGTGCAATAACAGGAGCAGCACCTGTTCCAGTCCCCCCGCCCATGCCACAAGCGATAAAAACCATATGAGCTTCAGAAAGAAGCTCCTTCATTTCTTCCATAACTTCTTCAGCGGCCCCTTCCCCAATTTCGGGGTTCGAGCCAGCTCCAAGCCCTTCAGTCAGGTTAACCCCCAACTGCAAGCGAATATCAGCACCAGAAGTGGAAAGCGCCTGTGCGTCAGTGTTTGCCGCAACAAACTCCACGCCATGCAGTCCAGATGCGATCATATTATTAACCGCATTGCCACCAGCACCACCAACACCCATCACAATTATGCGTGGGCGTAATTCTTGAAAATTATGGACATTTGAACTCATTTGTTTCCCCGCTTCATAAGGAAGCACATCACAACAATAACTGATTCGGCCTATTAAATGCCAAAATCAATTTCATAAAATCAAAAACTATCTTTCAGCCACGTTCCCATACGCGACCAATATCCGCCTTGATGCTGCCCTCTGGCCACCTTCATCGTAAATTCATCCGCCAAATCATACCGCTGCAAAGCCTCAAATAGCCCAATCGAGCTAGAAAATGCCCCACCTAACATTTCTGAAGGCAACCCGCCTAAAGCTGGCGGCGCCCCTAAACGAACCGGTTTAGAAAATATTTCAGACGCAAATTCTGCAAGACCGTTCAATTGACTACCACCACCAGTAAGAATCAGTCGTTGACCAGAATGTCCTCCAAAACCGCTATTATTAAGGCGATCCATCACAAGAGAAAGAATATGCTGCACTTTCGGTCGGATAATATCAGCCAATTGCGCTGCACTAATCTGCCCTTCCGTAACTTGCCCCTCACCCACAATAGAATATTGAATTGGCTTATCCCAATCAGTCCCTTCAAGCTTTATCCCTGCTGAAAACGCAGAGCCATAAAGCACTTTTATTCGTTCAGCTTCTTGTAAAGGGCAATTGAGAGCTTGGGCAATTTCAAAAGAAATTATATCACCACCAACGGCTATAGCCTCAGAGTGAATAAAATATCCATTTGCAAAAAGCGCTAATTTGGTTGTTCCTCCACCAATATCAATCACTGTTGTCCCAAGTTCAATTTCACTCGGGTCAGCAACAGCTAGCGCACTCGCATAAGACGTCGCCATGATACGGGCCGCCCGCAAATGACACCGCTCAAGCAAAAGAGCAATATTTTTAAGAGGAGAAACATCTGCGGTTACTGCATGAAGATCAAGTTCCAGCAAGTCACCAACCAAATTAATCGGATCAATAACACCTGTTGCTTCATCAAGTGTATAACCAAGTGGCATAAGATGCAGAACAGCTCGTCCATCTTCTGCCGCATAATCACGCCCCGCCACCATCACTTCATCAATATGTGACGGACGCACCCCATTTCCATTTAATCGAACACTCGTCGTATAATTCAAAGATTGAAGGCGACCACAAGAAACTGAGACAACAACATTTTCAACCCGGTGTCCGGCCATTTTTTCAGCCAGGCTCACAACATCACGCACAGCGTTTTCAGCGGCATCCAAATCAATAAGAACGCCGGCTTTCATTCCCCTGGCCCGTTGATGACCATAACCAATAATCCGCAATTGAGAGCCAAGTGGACGCTGTGCATAGCCTACATGCCCGTCTTCATCATTAATATCAGGAGAAACAGATGCCCCTCCGACATAAGGAGCAGACAGTGGTCCAGAACGTTGAGCAGGCATAGTCCCATCCACCCACTCACCAATTAAACAGGTGAATTTGGTAGTACCAAGATCTATAACCGCAACAGTAGAGCCCATTTTGCTGGCTTGTTTCGAGCGCCCAAACACCGTGCTTCAACTTTCTGTATTAATTTCATTTCAAGAGAAAAACTTTATCTCAACCCAAACCTTATCCTAAATAAGGCCAAATCAAGCTTTATCCTAAAAAAGGAAAGAACAAACTATAATTTGTCTTTACCCGTCGTTTTACCGACAGAAATCTCTTCATCTCTCGAAAAAATTTTTATATTTTTACTTTTTTTCGGTCGTAATGTAATCCGATCACCTAGCCGCAAATCAATATGAGCCAGTTCACGATTTAAAATATTATGTTGAGCTTGTAAGGCCCTCAACCGACTTAAAGCACCTTCCAGCCCATTTTCTGGCAATAAAACTTTCATTTCATTATGCAATATCAAAGTCCAACGACGTTGATCAACTCTTTGAAAACGAACAATAAGAGGTTGTAGATCATCAAATTTTGTCAAAATTTCGCGCAATTCATTTGCTGACTTGGGTGCACTGCTTCCTTCATAAATTGGAAGTTCAAAATGCGAACCAACTTTTACCTTTTTGATAATCACACCAAGCTTATCGAATACATAAGTACCAGAAAGAGTAACAAAACGACCAATTGGCTGGCGCTCTTCCACATAAATATTCAAACCATGCGGAAACACACGTTGCACATCTGCCCGCAAAACCCAAGGTAAGCTCTCAATTTTACGCTGCGCCTCAAAAGTATTTAGCGAAACAAGTGACTGTTCCCAAACATCTCCAAGACGTTCAACAATCACTTTTTCTTTCGTAAATTTATGTCCAGCTATGTGAACTTCTTTGATAGGAAATTGTACTATTGAAACAAAACGTTGGCCATAATCCTGAGCAACAGCCACAAAAGCAAAATCGTCAGTTATATGGCGGCGAAAGCCAAAAAACAAACCAACCGCCAAAATTATGAAAAAGGACAAAACAAAGCCAAAACGCCCAAAAGACTTCTTTTTTGACGTTTGCGGTGCATAGCGCTGCGAAGAAGGCGCAATATGATATTCTTCGGCAAATTCATCTTTAACATAACAACCAATAGAGGGGAGCTCTTCCGAAACTGACGTTTCAAAATGAGACCGTTTTTCTCTATTCATCATCGATTGCAAGATGCATCCTCCAAAATCCAGCGCACAAGCTCATTAAAGCTCCAACCCGCTTTTTCAGCCATTTCAGGGAGTAATGACGTTGACGTCATCCCAGGCTGAGTGTTCACTTCAAGACAAACAAGAAGATCTTTCTTCTCATCATATCTAAAATCAGCACGGCTCACTCCTCTGCAACCAAGCGCAGTGTGGGCCGTTAGAGTCCATTTCTGTATGAATTGGTAAATATTTGGTGAAATTTCCGCAGGTAATATGTGTTGAGAGCCACCTGGTGCATATTTAGCATCATAATCATAAAATTCATGGGCATCTGAGCGAATTTCGGTCACATCAAGTGCCCTATTCCCTAAAACACCACAGGTTAGTTCTAAGCCATCAACAAACTCTTCAATGATCATGTCATCATCTTCTGAACCAGCTGCTAAAATATCAGCTCCAGGCGGAGGTGTTTCAATATCTTTTACAATGAAAATACCAACGCTCGAGCCATCAGCCACTGGTTTTAAAACATAAGGCGGCAATTTCAAATGACCAAGCGCAGCTTCCCCGCGTTTCACAATCTTATCACTCGCAATAGGAACGCCAGCCGCTCCAATAATCTCTTTAGCAATTTTTTTATTCATCGCCATCGAAGAGGCCAAAACACCTGAATGTGTATAGGGAATGTTCAGAACCTCTAAAATCCCCTGAATACAACCATCTTCACCAAATGGACCATGCAAAGCATTAAAACAAACATCCGGTTTCAACTCTTCTAGATGAGACGCAATATTTCTCTGCACATCAACTTCAGTAACTGAAAATCCCTCAGCCCTCAGTGCTTCAGCACACGCCTTACCGCTTGAAAGGCTCACATCCCGCTCAGCAGACCAGCCACCCATCAAAACCGCAACCTGGGCTTTCTCATCAATCATTGCGCCAAATCCTCTCCCATAACGTCAGCAACGCCCAAACGTTTAATTTCCCAATCTAACTTTACGCCACTCTTTTCAAAAACGCGTTTACGAACAGTCTCTCCAAGAGTTTCAATATCAGTTCCCGTAGCATCGCCTTCATTGATTAAAAAATTACAATGTTTTTCAGAAACTTTAGCACCACCAACTTTAAAACCTCTTAATCCGGCTTCATCTATCAATTTCCAAGAACTATAGCCTGGCGGGTTTTTAAACGTGCTACCACCAGTTCTGTCTTTAACAGGCTGCTTTTCTTCTCTATAAGCAACAACCTCAGCATTCGCTTTTTCAATTTCTTCTCTCGAACCAGGCTGGCCTTTAAACACTGCTTCAGTAAAAATAAAATGATTAGGTAGAGCACAATTCCTGTAAGTGTGCCCCATTTCCTCAGCAGTAAAGGTGTGAATATTCCCTTCATAATCAACAGCCCGCGCTTCTTGCAAGTAATCACGAGTTTCCCCGCCATGAGCACCCGCATTCATACGAAGAGCGCCACCAATTGAGCCGGGGATCCCACGATAAAAACTAAGCCCCGCCACACCGTGTTCAGCAGCAGCACGAGCAAGCTTCATATCAGGAACAGCTGTACCAACTTTTATCCGGTTGTCGTCCAAAGCTTCAATCGCGTTAAAACCGCGCCCCAAGCGCACAACAATCCCCGGGATACCACCATCTCTAACAAGTAAATTAGAGCCAAGCCCTATAATCGTTATGGGAAGGTCAACAGGTTTGTTTTTCATGAAATAAGCTAGGTCAGCTTCATCAGCAGGAGTGAACAAAAGTTGCGCAGGGCCACCAACCCTAAACCAGGTAATCTCAGACATCAGTGAGTTCGCCTTTAAGCGTCCTCTTAACTCTGGCATTGCCTCTTGAAAGCTCTCTAAATGATCTTCAAAACCCACCGAACCCATTGGTCTCTCCAAATTAAAACGTGATCGGTTTAAAGTTTACGCAAAAAAACGATCACAACCAGGTAGAAATAAAATTACTGAATAATATACTCATGACATGAAAATGAATTGAAAACGCTGGAAAATTAAGCAGCAACCTCTTTTAGTTCATTCGGCAAATTATGCATCCAAGTAGATATGCTACCCGCTCCTAAACCAATGATTAAATCCCCAGGTTCAGCTATTTCACTTAACAATGGGGCTAAATCACTCGAGTGGTGAACATAACGAACATCATTGCCACGCGCCGCCACACCGGCGCCTAAGGTTTTATGGTCAAATCCTTCAAGCGGGTCTTCGCCAGCTGCAAAAACAGGCGCCATAACCACAATATCCGCATCATCAAAACAGGCTTCAAAATCTTCAAAATGACATTGTAACCGTGAATATCGATGAGGCTGCATAATAGCAATCACACGCCCGCTCGTTGATGATTTGGAAGCTCCGAGTACAGAACTAATCTCAACCGGGTGGTGAGCATAATCATCATATAAATCAAAACTTTGAACAGATCCTACATGAGTAAATCGCCGCTTCACGCCAGAAAATCCGGCTAATCCATCACGAATATCAGTAAGTTCAACACCAATTTCATGGGCAACCGCAACTGCAACCGCTGCATTCAAAGCGTTATAATGCCCCGGCATAGGTAACTTAAATCCTGTGACTGCCTGGGCCCCACCGCGCATATTTTCTGAAAACTCTAAATCAAATGTCAGTTCACCAGAGCCTGGAATACAATTTACAAGACGAATATCTGCGCCTGAAGGAGTGCCATAAGTTAGAATTTTTTTGGATGTTAAACTTTCATCACTGCGAAGGTCATCTACCAATTCCCGAACAACCGGGTGATCAATACCAGCTAACGTAAACCCATAAAACGGAATTTGCAGCGCAAATTGTTTAAACGCAGCCTTAACTCCATCAAAGTCCCCATAATGCTCCATATGTTCAGGATCGATATTGGTAATAATACCAACCTGCGCCGGCAGCTTTAGAAAACTCCCATCAGATTCATCCGCTTCCGCAACAAGCCAATCACCTTGGCCAATTCGTGCATTAGAGCCAAAGGCTTCGATAATCCCACCATTAATAACTGTTGGATCAATAGTACCAGCACAAAGAACCGCAGAAATTAAAGATGTCGTCGTCGTCTTGCCATGAGTGCCTGCAACAGCAATTGAAGATTTAAGGCGCATCAATTCAGCCAGCATCTCCGCCCGTAAAACAACCGGAATTCCATCTTGCCGCGCCGCCACAAGTTCCGGGTTATCATGTTTAATCGCTGAAGATACAACAACAACAGACGCCCCTTCAACATGAGAAGCTTCATGCCCAACAAACGCTCTTGCTCCCTTAGAGACCAAACGCTCAACATTGGCATTTCTATTCATGTCACTGCCCTGAACTTGGTATCCCATACTCAGTAATATCTCGGCAATGGCACTCATCCCAATGCCACCCATACCCACAAAATGTAAAGAGCCAATATCCAAAGGCAGTCGCATATAATAATCCCTCAATATAGCGCGGTTGCTTTGTGGGCAACTGAAGCGCAATCAAAAAAACACGGTTGCTTGTGGGCAACTGAAAGCACATTAGAAAGTGCAACCTGAAGCGCAAACAAAAAAACGCGGTTGTTACTTGCGGATGCTTTGTGGGCATCTGAAGCCAAAGAAAATACAACCTGAAACGTAATCAAAAAAGTACCGGTCACTTCTTGCCAACGCATTAGATTTAGTCAGGTGGCACCATAAATGCAAACAAAAAGCTCAAGCTTTAAAACAACATAACAAAGACAAAACTCGGGGTCTGACCTTAAACTGATTCAATCACTAAATCAGCCAATTCCATAACAGCTGACGCTTTTCCCACCGATTTGGCAGCATTCGCGGCGTTTTGCAAGAGAGAAGGCTCAGCCATGAATTCATGCAATTGCCTATGAAAGCCTGTCATTGTGATGTCTTTTTGCTCTAAAATCCAACCTGCACCTGCTTTTTCTAGCATTTTCGCATTTAAAAGCTGGTCATTATCCAACGCATGCGGAAGCGGCACCATTATGGCAGGACGCCCACAAACTGCCAATTCAGCCACAGTCGAAGCTCCAGATCGTGAAATAACCAAGTGAGATTGGCTCATCTCACGAGGCAAATCATCAAAAAAGGCTTCACATTTCGCATCAATATCTGAATATTGATAAAGAGCGCGCACCCGGTCAAGGTCCTCTGCGCGGCACTGTTGAACAACACAAAGCTTTGCCCGAACCTCATCCTCAAGCTCAGCGATAGCAGTTGGGAAAAAATCAGAGAAAAACCGCGCCCCTTGGCTCCCCCCAAAAATCAAAATTTTAAATTTCTGGGCACCATCTCCTGTAATCTCAGGGTAAGCAACATCTTGAACAGCCAAAACCTTGCTCCGAACGGGGTTACCAGTTAACCGCACTTTATGCTGGCAGTTTTGAGGTAAATATTTCACATCAGAAAAAGACGTCGCGATTACATCAACGCGATTGGCAAGCATCTTATTCGCCCGCCCCATCACAGCATTCTGATCATGCAAACCTGTCTTAATCCCTAATTGCCCCGCAGCAATTAAAGGCGGAAATGTAGGATACCCACCAAAGCCAAGTACAAAATCTGGTTTGATTCTTTTAAGTAAACCCCGTGCCGTGAGCACGCCGCGCCCAAGAGTAAGCGCTGTTTTAAGAAGGGCAATAGGGTTCTTACCCTTCATCGTAGCAGAGGGGACAACATGCATTTGATCAGCAGGGCTATTGCCGATCATCTCATCAACCCGCTCATCGGTTACAATATGAACATCCACATCGCGGCGCTTTAATTCTTCAGTTAATGCAAAAGCCGGGAACAGATGCCCCCCCGTCCCACCAGCAGCCAATAAAACTCTTTTTTTCACCATTACTAAACACCCTAGAAACTGAAAACCAGTAATAATTATCACATCAACACGCCAAACCAAACAGCCAGAACATACCTTTAAAATCAATATGCCCTTTGCTATCGGGAATGCTTCAAAAACGCCCCAAGCTCACCGTCTCATGCTCAGAGGATGCCGCCGCGTTAAAGCTACTGTCATTCCAAGCAGAAGAGCAGTACCAATAAGGGAGGTCCCCCCATAAGAAATAAACGGCAAAGTCATGCCCTTTGCTGGAATAAGTCCCAAATTCACACTCATGTTAATAGACGTCTGCAAAGCAAAAAGAAGCATCAAACCAGAAACTGAAAACCTGACAAACGGATCTTTCATTTCACGCGCCCGCATTAAAGAGAGAAACACAACCCCCGCATAAATGAGCAACAACAAAATACAAGCAAGAACGCCGAACTCATCTGCAATGGCCGCAAAAATAAAATCATTATGTGCATCTGGTAAATATTGCTCAGCCAAACTTCCCTCGCCAGGCCCACGTCCAAACCAACCAGCTTGGCGAAACGCTTCCAGAGCTCGTGCAATTTGATAATTTTCCCCTGAAGGGTCAAGGAAATGATCAATCCGCGCCGTTACATGCGGCAGGAACTTATAGCCAAGAAACAAAGCTCCCACACCAGCTGCGAGAAAAAACATCACCCAGGCCCAAGCAAGACCCGCCAAGAAAAACATGCCAACCCAAGTTGCGGTCAATAAAAGTGTTTGCCCAAAATCAGGTTGTAAAATAAGCAAGAATGCTGAGATTGTATAAAATCCTATCGCCACACCATTGGCTGGTACATCACTTCGCTTAACCCCTTCAGAAAACGCCCAGGCCGTTAAAACAATAAACGCAGGCTTTAAAATCTCTGAAGGTTGCAAGGAAACACCTGAAATTCTAATCCAGCGCTGAGCTCCATTAATTTCGGGGCCAAACAACAAAACACCAATCATAGAAACGAGAGATAAAACAAATAGCGCCAGTGAAAGGCGCCTAATATTCGATGGACTAAGAAAAGAAACAGCTAGTAATAAAACAGACCCAAAAACAGCAAACACTAGTTGCCGCTGAACAAAGAAAAAATGCGGCAAATCTTTGCGCATAGCAACAGGCGGGCTAGCTGAAAGCAGCATCACAATTCCAAATGCCAACAATAGAAATGAAAGCCCAAGCACGGTCCGGTCGACAGTAAACCACCACTCAGTTAGATGGCTCCGCTCGGATCGTGACAACACCATGATTAAGCCTCTTCAGTTTCTCTATGTGGACCGCTCATGACGGCACCTTCTAGCGAGCGAACAATTTTTAAAAACGCATCACCACGTATCTCAAAATTTGCATATTGGTCAAAACTAGCAGCAGCTGGAGACAGTAAAATAGCCGCTTCCCTCTGGCTCTCATCAGAAGCCACATCAACGGCTTTTTTCACAGCCGTTTCCATATCGCCGCACATGTCATAAGGTATGTCGGCAGCCTTCAAACTTTTGGCAAACTCATCAGCTGCTTCACCAATCAAAAATGCGTGGCGTACAGCACCCATTTGAGACGTAAGCCCATTGATGCCACCCTCTTTAGCAACACCTCCCGCAATCCAATAAATATCAGCGTAGCTTTTCAAAGCCTGCTCACTTGCTTCAGCATTCGTAGCTTTACTATCATTTACGAATAATAAACGACATTCCAAATTATTCGTCACCTCAGTCTCAGTCTCAAGCCTGGTACAGGTCAAAGTCGCTATCTGCTGCATCCGGTGTTCTAAACCCGGGAAAGTTGCAAGTCCCTGAACTAATCCCTCAAAATTGCTAGAAACTTTCAAAGCCAACAACAAAGCAAAAGCCGCATTTTGCGTATTATGTTTACCCCGCAAATGAGACGCAGGTTTTAAATCTATCTGCCGAACGATTTGAGTGTCTTTAACGATAGAAAATCTGTCCTTTTCAATCACCACACCATTTTCAATAGAAGGCGTTGAGCTTACAAAAAGAACTTCACTTTTCGTCGATAAACTTAAAGCAATCTGTTGACAATAAAGGTCATCAAAAGAAATCACAGCCAAATTTTCAGCTTCTAAATTGTCAAAAATTTTCGCCTTCACCTCAGCATAGTGCTCAACCGTTCCATGCCGGTCGATATGATCAGGTGAAATATTTAACAAACCAGCCGCTGTCGGGCAAAGTGAGGGGGTGAGATCAATCTGATAAGAAGAAAGCTCAAGTACATAAATTTTGCCGTCTTGTGTTTCTGATTCAGAAAAATCCGGCATGTCCAACACACCCAAACCAATATTTCCCCCCATAATAGCGGTTTCGCCGGCTTCGTTTAAAATATGAGTGGTCAATGCTGTGGTCGTTGATTTCCCATTAGTCCCGGTAATAACCAAAACTCGGTCACGCTCACCACGATGCAAAAATTCTTCAAAGAATAATTCAGTATCACCAATAATCGGCAGATCAACTCCTTGCGCCTTTTTAACAGTCCAGTGAGGTTCAGGATGAGTAAGCGGCACCCCCGGCGAGAGTAACAATGCATCAAATGAAGACCAGTCAGCCTCAATCAGATTTACAACCTCATACCCAGCTTCTGATGCAGCAGCGCACCGACTTTGGTTCTCATCCCAAACAACAACATCTGCACCGCCTGCTTTTAAAGCCGCCGCAGCACTTAAGCCAGTAATACCAAGACCAAACAAGGCAACGGTCTTATCTTTATAAACTGTAATGGGGATCATAGCAGAAACACCTAGTCTAAGTTTCAATCAGCTGAAAGAAAATAACGCTACAACTCTAACTATACAAAGAAGGAGCATTGCCCTTTTCGGGCAATGGGACATGGCGCAGCGATAGCGTAGCCCGGCGCAAGCGCCGCCCCTCGGAGGCTTAAGTGCGATAGCACTTAAAATAGCCGTGAGAGAAAAAAGAGATCAAAATTATTCTCCTTCCACCTCCCGTAAAAAATCTCAACCTATCTCAATTTCAAAGTACTCAAACCAATAAGCGCCAGTACTACAGCGATTATCCAAAACCGAACAACAATGGTCGGCTCAGCCCACCCCTTTTGTTCATAATGATGATGAAGCGGCGCCATTCGAAACACCCTCTTACCTGTCAGTTTAAAAGACGCGACCTGAACAATCACAGAAACAGCTTCAAGCACAAACAAACCACCAACAATACCAAGCACCAACTCATGCTTCACGGCAACAGCTATTGCCCCAAGCGCACCACCTAAAGCGAGCGAGCCCGTATCACCCATAAATATCATCGCAGGCGGAGCATTAAACCATAAAAACCCAAGTCCAGACCCCACAAGAGCCCCGCATAAAACCATCAACTCACTGGTTCCAGGTACAAAATGAATTTGCAAATAATCAGCAAATGTCGCATGCCCAACCAAATAAGCAATCACACCAAACGTAGCAGACGCAATCATCACCGGCACAATCGCCAGGCCATCAAGACCATCCGTTAAATTCACAGCATTACCAGCACCGGCAATCACTAAAGCTCCAAAACATATAAAGAAAACAGACCCAAAATTGATCATAATGTCTTTAAAAAACGGCACCGTAATTGCCGTTGAAAAAGGTTCTTTGCCAAATGACATAAAGATAGCACAAGCAATCGCTGCGACAATCAATTCGAGCCCTAATCTTATCCGTCCGGAAAAGCCAGCAGTTGTGCGTTTGGCAACTTTTAAATAATCGTCATAGCCACCGATGAGACCATAAGAGAGCGTAACAAACAAAATCACCCAGACATAAGGGTTGCGTAAGTTACCCCATAAAACTGTAGAAACAAAAACCGCCGCCAAAATCATCAAACCGCCCATAGTCGGCGTGCCTTGCTTTTCTAAAATGTGCCGCTGCGGCCCATCTTCTCGAATAGGCTGGCCTTTTCCCTGACGTACACGCAAATTTTTGATTAAAGCTGGCCCAAACAAAAACACAAACAACAGCGCCGTCATAATGGCCCCGCCCGTACGGAAGGTAATGTAACGAAAAACGTTAAACGCGCCAAACTGGTCAGAAAAGCCCACCAACTCATATAACATCGAATAGTTCCCTCATTTATTGAGTGTTTTACGGTTTTTATTTATATTTTTCACATAATGCAGTCACGATAGAGCCCATATCACTCCCAAGTGATCCTTTTATCATAACAACATCACCAGATTGCAAGCTTTCTTCCAAAGGCTTTATAAGATCCTTAGAAGTTAAAGCAAATGCCCCTTTTTTATCTTGTGGTAACTCATTAAACATATGTGACATCATTTCACCAGAGGCAAACACTAAATCCACATCTAGAGATGCAATTAAAGGAGCAATGCCGCGATGGTAATAATCAGAATGCGCCCCAAGTTCCAACATATCCCCTAAAACTGCAATACGGCGGCAATATGTACCATCTTTCAATGCGCTAAGATTTTTTAGTGCAATGTCCATTGAAGGCGGGTTGGCATTATAGCTTTCATCAATAAGTAAAACTTTTGAAGAAACATCACTTGCTAAATGTAACTGATGGCGAACACCCCGTCCTGGCGGCGCAATCAATTCTGACAAAACAGAAGCTGCCTGTAGCACACTACAACCAGTTAACTTCAAACACCCAAGCGCCCCTAAAAAGTTAAGCGCAATATGCTCTCCCGGAATAGAAATTGAGAAATCAATACCCTCTCCAAAACAATCTGCCCGCACAACACTCCGCTCATGGCCAAACTCACCAGACACTAACTTAACATCCACGCCAGACGCTTTACCAAAACTATAAACATTCTGCACCTTTGCCTGAAAAGCCGCCTGCTTCAAACGATCAAAATGCCGATTGTCAGCTGGGAGAAGACAAGCACCACCATCCACCAAACCATCAAAAATTTCAGCCTTGGCATCTGCAATTTCTTCTTCATTCGCAAAATGCCCAATATGAGCAGGAGCAACTGTCGTGATCAAAGCAACATGGGGTTGAATAAGTTTTGAAAGCGGTGAGATTTCTCCCGCATGGTTCATGCCGACTTCAAAAATGCCGAATTCACAATCTCTAGGCATTCGCGCTAATGTGAGAGGAACGCCCCAATGATTATTAAAGGACTTAACGGAAGCATGCGTGCGGCCAAATTTTTCAAACATCACGCGAAGCGCTTCTTTCGTGCCCGTCTTACCAGCACTCCCAGTCACCGCAATTATCTTACCCGTGCACCGCTTGCGCGAAGCCAACCCCAAATCTTGCAGCGCTTTAAATGTATCTTCAACGCGAATGAGAATGCCACCAGAGCCTCCAGCCTTTTCAGAGCCATCAGCTTTTTCAAAGCCATCTAACTCAAAATCCTTAGAGACCAAGCAAGCCTTAGCCCCTGACTCAAAAGCCGAGTGCACAAAAGCATGCCCATCTTGACTAACTCCTTGAATAGCAATGTAAAGCGCATCGTCCTCAAGTGTCCGGCTATCAATTGAAACACTATTGATACCATTAGATTCAACGCCCTGAACATCACTACCAAGGACTTCAACTTGCCCCTTTACGGCCTCAGCAATCTCACCAACTGTCCATAAATAATCCATGCACTTACCACCCAATCCCCGTATGCTAAAATCAGTTATTTTTAAGGGACGCTTCTACAGCATCATGGTCAGAAAAAGGAAGAATTTCCGAGCCAACAATTTGCCCTGTCTCATGTCCTTTGCCAGCCACCAGCAAAATATCGCCTGAGCTTAATCCATCAACAGCTGTTTGAATGGCCAACGCCCGATCACCTATTTCTTGAGCATCTTTTGCGGCCACCATAATCTCAGACCGAATAACAGACGGGTCTTCCCCCCGCGGGTTATCATCCGTCACATAAACACAGTCAGCAAGACGGCTTGCTATTTCCCCCATCATAGGTCGCTTGCCTTTGTCACGGTCACCACCACACCCAAAAACAACATGAAGCCGACCTTGCTTATAAGGAAGGAGAGCTTTAATGGCTGTCTCCAGCGCGTCTGGCGTATGAGCATAATCAATAAAAACAGGTGCTTTTTGGGACAGCTCTTTTCCGGCCTCTTTTGAAAACTCTTTGCTTCCAGCAAGCTCCAAACGCCCTTTAGGCCCTTTTAAAGTCTCTAACACAGGTAAAATCTCAAGAATGGAAACACCACCAGCCGCCACAAGGGCTGCAGCAACCAGCACATTACTGGCCTGAAAATCACCAACAAGGGGCAGTTGGATTTCTGAAGTTCCTCGATGATGCACCAACGTCAATTTTTGCGAAAACCCATCAATTTCGCAATTTTTGAGATTTATATATCGCCCTTTGCGGCCAATCGTCATCACATTAATGTGCCGCGCTTCGCAAACCTCAATCACCCGGCCAGCCCCTGGCGCATCAGCATCAATAACTGCAATACCGTTTTCACCAAGCAATTCAGAAAAAAGACGCTTCTTTTCGTTAAAATAAGCCTCAAACGTCTCATGATAATCTAAATGATCACGCGTGATATTCGTAAAAGCAGCCGCTGTAAAATTCAAACCATCAAGCCGGCGCTGCGCCAGCCCATGACTAGAGGCCTCAAGAGCTAAATGATCAACCCCTTGTTCTGTAAGTTCTTTTAAAGCTTTATGTAAAGTCACAGGGTCAGGAGTCGTATGATCTAACTTTTTAGAACCATGCTTGGAGACGACCCCTATCGTACCGAGGCTAGCACCTTCAATCCCAATCTGCTCCCAGATTTGCCTCACAAAACTGGCAACAGAAGTTTTCCCATTTGTTCCCGTAACACCAACGATTAAATCTGGTTGCGGGGAATAAAATCGTGCAGAAAGCTCAGCCAAGCCAAGACGCGGGTCAACCTGCTGCAAGAGCGGTACACCCTCCGGCAACGAACCTTCATAATTTTCATGAGTTAAAATCGCGACAGCGCCTTGCGAAAGCGCCTGATCAATAAACTTGGCCCCATCAACAACAACACCAGGTAAAGCCGCAAACAGAAATCCATCCCTAACCTCACGGCTATCAGCTGTGATACCAGTAATCTCAACATCCGGCCCATCAAGTCCTTCAATTAGTTCAGATAATTTCATAAATGCTTGTCCGCCCTCTATTCTCATTTTTGCCAAAGCACGTCATCAAAAAGTAAATGCCAGTTTATAGATAGCGCGGATGCATTATGGGCATCTGAAGCGCAACAAATAATCGCGTATGCTACACCGATTGCTTTGTGGGCAATCTGAAGGTGACCTAAAGAAAAATATCTGAAACGCAACTAAAATAGCGCGGATGCTTTGTGGGCATCTGAAGCGCAACTAAAAATGACATTACTTTGCACCTTTATGAGTAACATAAAGGTGCAAAGTAATGTGGATTTAGCACAAAGCATCAACGGAAAACAAGCTAACACCCTATGAGAAAAGCCAAAAATATCGGCTCCCACAAAAAAGCACGACTAAAACAGGTGAAATTATGGTGAAAGACACTTGAAAAGCAATAAACCACGCCAGTTGCTATGCCAGCAGACACAACGATAACTTGTAAACAACTAAAATCCCAAAAACGTTTGCAAGAAACTGCAAGAGGCATAAAGTTAAATAGCCCACAAGAAAAACGGCCTATACGAAGAAGGAGTGACGCCACTTCGGCGTCTGGACATGGCGAAGCGCTTCGCGAAGCCCGGTGCAAGCGCCGCCCCTCGGAGGGCCCGCAGCGAAGCTGCGCGGTTGCTAATAGGCAATCTGAAGCGCCACAGAAAAGCAATTACCCGTGAGAGAAAACAAACAAAAAACTACTTCTCTAAAGAAACTCGATTTAAAACCGGATAAAACGGCTTCATCTTAAACAAAGGCGCCAGCCGAGAAATAATTCGCCCTGTCGTTGGTGCTGCATTCATACCAGCTACTGTCAAACCTTGCGCCGCCTTAGTGGCTTGCGGTTCATCTAACATAACAAAAACAACATACTCAGGTCTTTCAGACGGAAACACACCAACAAAACTTGTCAAAACTTTTGTTTTAGAATATTTACCCTTCACAACCTTATTTGCTGTACCGGTTTTCCCGCCTACACGATAAGGCGCAACTTCGGCACGGCGCGCTGTACCATGACGGTCAGTAACATTAGCTCGTAATAATTTTCTAATCTTTTCACTGGTTGATACAGAGATAACACGTTCGCCAGTTAGCTTTGCCTCTCTCTCACTTCGCTTAAGGAAAGTTGGCTTCACGTAAATCCCGCCATTGACCAAAGCCCCAACAGCTGAAACAAACTGCAAAGGTGCAATAGATAAACCATGGCCATAAGAAATCGTAGCTGAATGCACATCTCCCCAGCGCTTAACCGTTTGAGGGGAGCGCATCGCGCCAAGTTCAGTTTTCATCGGCTCAAGCAAATGAAGCTTGTTTAAAAAGTCACGATGAGCTTTTGTCCCCATTAGCAAAGCAAGCTTAGCCGTACCAATGTTAGAAGAGCGAACGAAAATATCCCTTACACTCAGCTCACCCTTAACCCCATGATAATCATTAATCTTATGCGCACCAATTTTCAGCGGACCAGTTACATCTAATTTTGTATCAAGCGTTGTTTTATTCGCTTCAAGCGCCATGGCCATGGTCACCGTCTTAAAAACAGAACCAAGCTCAAACAAACCAGCCGAAATTCGGTCAAACCGAGCTTTATCTTTTTGTAAAAACGGACGTTGTGGATCAAGATCAGGTAGCGAGGAAAGCGCAACCACTTCACCGCTATGAACATTCATAACAACGCCGGCTGCCGACTTAGCCTTATAAAGCTTCAAAGCACGGTTAAGCTCTTGTTGCAAAATATAATTCGCGCCAACATTTAAAGATAATTGAACTTGACCATTCTCATTTGTATTAAACTCATTGGCACCAAATAGGTTAACATCAGCACTGCGAGCTTTATCAATAAATTTCTCAATACCAGCCCGTCCCACATTATCGATATCAACATGGCCCAAAACATATCCACCAAGCGCACCCTTCGGGTAAACTCGGCGAATTTCAGGGGTCACATCAACACCAGGCAGCCCAAGATCAAAAATCTCTTGAGCACGTTTAGGGTGCATTCCTCGCTTAATAAATACAAATTGTTTGTTTTTCTTTGTGAGCTGGCGCAGAAGGTTCATCTCATCAAGCTCAGGCATCGCTTTTTTAAGCTTTTTAACGACCAAAGCCGGTTCCATCAAACCTGATGGATTTGCATAAAGCGAAGGAGCTTCAATATCCGTTGCCAACAACCGGCCTTCGGCATCCACAATATCAGGACGAGATTTTTGCACGCCAATAGGAGACGCCAGATGCATCTTAATCTCACTTGGTCGCAAAACGGCTAAAGATACTAAATTTCCCGCAATCAGAGAAAACAAGCTAAACAAAACAAAAATCAAAAGAGAATGGCGCAAACGAGTTTGGTTAAAAAAACCAATTCCGTGATCAGTGACTGCGCCATCGCTAGCAGTCACACCTTGATAAGTAGCCGCACTTTGATAAGAGACATTTTTAGC
Source organism: Hyphomicrobiales bacterium 4NK60-0047b (assembly GCA_040367435.1). NCBI lineage: Bacteria > Pseudomonadati > Pseudomonadota > Alphaproteobacteria > Hyphomicrobiales > Hyphomicrobiales bacterium 4NK60-0047b. Next base: position 795,938 of record BAABWY010000001.1, read on the forward strand.
CATTAAATTAATGCGCATCATTCACCCTCCGAATTATCAAGCAGAACAACCGAGCCAATCAAACGATCTATTTGAGAAAATTCTTCTTTTTCAGACAAACCATTGTCATGCTCGTGATGCGTCCTAACAGCAGACTTAGTCTTCAAGGCAGCAAAAGGCACATGTTGGTTCTCAGGTAAATTATCGAGATCGCGGTAAGATATAATTTGTTTGGGAGAAAGAGGCTGCAGCCCGATGGAACGTGCCAGTTGCTCAATTCGCTTTGGCCTCGTCAAGATACTCCACTCAGCCTTCAGCACAGCCAAGCGTTGACGCTCAAGAGCGATTTCTTTTCGCAGCTGAACAGCTTCAAGCTGCAAACTACGGGTATCATACTTAATCTTATAGAGGACGCCAGCCATGCATAGCGTTACTACAAAGATAGTAACTGTCAAAAAACGCAACATTTTACTCTACTCAATCACTGTAAACTACTAACTACAGATTACAAAAAACAGTGAACTCATGAATTACAATTGAAGAGATTTAATTCCAAGATCCGCCTCAAAAAACTCAAGCGGCGGGGCCTCAGTACGCACCCCAGACCTTAACAAAGCAGAACGCGCTCGTTTATTCTGGGACATTTCTTCATCATTAGCTTTAACAGCTTTAGGGTTAATTATTTGAAAACTTGGGAGACATTCTTTATTAATTTCTGGTAAATGCCTGGATTGATTTGGAACACGCCCAGAAGCAGACCTAAAGTAATTCTTAACAATTCGATCCTCTAGCGAGTGAAAACAAACAACGACTAAACGTCCACCAGGCTTTAAAATACGGCTTGCAGCATTTAAACCACGCAATAATTCTCCAAGTTCATCATTCAAATAAATCCGAAGCGCCTGAAAAGACCGCGTCGCTGGATGGATTTTATCTTTCGCTTTTTTATAAACAACAGCTTCAATAACTTGCGCCAAATCCGTTGTAGTACGAAACGGCTCACTTACGCGCCGCTCAACAATCGCTCGGGCGATATATCTGGATTTTTTCTCTTCACCAAACTTATAAAGAACATTCGCGATTTCTTCTTCGGCCAAACCATTCACCAAATCAGCCGCTGTCGGGCCAGATTGAGACATCCTCATATCAAGCGGCCCGTCACGGCGAAAAGAAAACCCGCGGCGGTCTTGGTCTAATTGCATGGAGGAAACACCAATATCCAGTACAACGCCATCTACCTGGCTAACACCAAGCCCAGCAATGACATTTTCCATATCAGAATAACGACCATGCACCACATCAAGTCGGGGCCCAAATTCCTTTAACATGCCCCGTGCATCTCTGACGGCATCTGGATCTTGATCAATACCAATAACTCGCACACCACTCTCATCCTGCAAGGATGTTAAAATGCCACGAGAGTAACCTCCGGCACCAAAGGTACCGTCAATAAATATACGCTGTTGAGAAGTTGGTGATTTTTCCGGCTCTGTAGAGGGAACTTGATCAGGCCTCTTTTTAACGTAACCTTTACTATCTTCATTAAGAAGAGCGTCAAGAACAGGCTCTAAAAGAACAGGAATGTGACGGTCAGTACCGCCCGCATTGACATCTTTTTCAGTCATGCTCACCGTCATCATTCCTACCCCTTACTAAACTGAACCCTTAAAGGTTTTTAAAACAAACCCTTCAAGCTCAGGACCAAACTAAAAAACGAAAGTTCACTTATCTTAACTGATTAACCACACATGGCCTCATTTTACACCACAAAAAACAATTCACCTAGCGCGGTTGCTTTTGGCCGGTTTCTGGTGGGAAACTGAAGGCCCATCAAAAATGGCATCTGAAGCAAAAAAAATTCAACCTAAAGAGCAGATAAGAAATCTGAATTTGCCTCACTATAAAGAAAAGAAAAGGGCTTATTCAGCAGCCCTGCCCTTGCCCAATAATTTGCGTAAATCACGCACTTTACTTCGTGCCGCATTGCGCGCATCTTCAAATTGCGTTGGCTCCCACATTTGAAACTTGTCCCCAAGCCCAACAAATGTCACTTGGCTCCTAAATCCAGCTACATCCCGCAGGCGCTGTGGTAATACAATTCGCCCATCACTATCAATCTTTAAATATTCACTCTCACCAAACAGCGCTGTTGCCAATTGGTCTTTTTCATCAGAGTAAGGCGCCAAATCTTCCAAAAGCCCGCGAATATGCTTCACTAATCGCGGTCCACCAGCGTCAAGCGCGGCGCTATCAAGCGCAGGATGGCAAAATATTTCATCTGATTGTTCTTTAGCTAAAACAGCGCGAAATGATGCCGGGACAGAAACACGCCCTTTGGCGTCTATCTTATTCGTAAAGCTGGAAACAAACTCATCCATCTAACACGGCTTTCAAATCCGAGGGTCAAAACCCAATTAACAATCAGCCAATTTGAAATGATTGAGCCTTATGACTTGGCTACATCCACAAAACGGCGTATTTCCCCGAAATTCATTTCCATCTTCAAGTTTGAGTGACTAGTAATCTCAAACTTCAAAACAAAGCCCCCGCTTCAATTCCCAAACGCTCAGCTCTTAAATATGGCCCTCAACTAAGAGCGAAGATGATGTGTCAAAAAAAGTGGGGGTGGCGGCTACATATCCTGTGGCCTCTTTGGAAGTGAGCTAACACCATCCCCCAATGCCCCACATCATCCGAATGGGTATCTATGGGATACACTGGGATATTATGGGCGTCAATGGAAATTAATGGTTTATTTAGGTTTAAACATGGGTTCATACTGACAAAAACGCTCGCAACAAAATAACGAGAGTAAGAAAAAGTTATTAAAAACAATAAACTAGGAGGATGTTGGCGCAAAAAAATCGCCTGTGGCAGTTTTGCCACCAACAATAGATTTCACCGTAACTGTTGAAAAGATGAGATAAAAAACTGTCGGTTCAAAGAAAACAACTAAAGAAATACCGCTAATTTCAAAGAGTGATTTGCAAAAACAAATAGAAAACAAGTCTCTACTCTGAGTATTCATATCCAATAGTTGCACTCAAAAATTTGAGAACAAACTTCGGAGTAGAATTGACAGAACAAGGCGAGAAATGGCACAACCTAGCTAGAGCATTTCAATAGGAAAGCCGAGTATGAGCAACGTTGCCGCATCTAGTTTCACAGTAACATCATGGGAAGAACAACCCTTCGATGGGCCATCAGATGGCCTTAAAATAACACAAGCAATCGTCACAACCAGTCTTACTGGTGATATCGCTGGGGTTGGGTCTGTTATTTACATCATGAAACATCAAGAAAACGGCATGGCAAACTTCATCGGCCTTCAGCAAATCAACGGCTCGATCGGCAACCTCAAAGGAAGCTTCGCCATTGAACAAAATGGTTTCTTTGATGGAAAAGAAGCAAAAGGCACCTGCGTCGTACAAAAAGGCTCTGGCACCGGAGACTTCACCAATTTAAATGGCCAAGGCGAATTCACAGCTCCAATGGGCAAAGAAGGCACCCTAAATCTAAACTACAGCCTTTAAGCTTTACCTAATTTTCTCTAACAGATAGAAATTATCTACATACTTACATCGTAGATACAGCTCGCCGGTTGCTAGTAGGCAACAACTTAAGGAATCATCATCATGAAGAAGGGAGTGCTCTCCTTAGAGCACGGACATGGCAGTGGTAACTGCCCGGCGCAAGCGCCGCCCCTCGGAGGCCTTCTGTGACAGCAGAAGAATAGCCGTGAGAGAAAAACTGTAAATTCTAAATTACAAAGAAGGAGCATTGCCTACTTCAGGCAATGGGACATGGCGAAGCGCCAGCGCAGCCCGGCGCAATGCGGATGCTAGTGGGCATCTGAAGCACAGAAATACGCCGCACCTCGTAGGTCCTGCCGCAACAGCGGCAGAATAGCCCGTGAGAGAAAATAAAGTGCGGATGCACAGTGCATCTCAAGCAAAGAGAATGCAACCTGAAGCGCCACAAAAAAGAAAAAGCACGTGAGAGAAATTAAACCGGATCTTCAGGCGCGGTTGCCTGCATAGACGCACGCAATCTCATTTCCTGGTACCAGGCAGAAAGCTCAGGATGCCGGTCTCTCCATTTAAGATGAGGAAGACGGAAATCTACATAAGCCATTGCACAAGCAATCGCGATATGGCCCAAATTCAATTGAGCATCCATGCCCTTGATCATCTTGGCAGCTGCCCCAACACCGCGCGCAACAGCAATCTCATCACGAACTATTTTTTCTTTCATTTGCTTTTCAGCTGGACGTTTGCGCTCAAGCATTGAGCGAATAGCAACATCAATCATCGTGTCAGCATGAGCTTCTGCTTGCAACACGAACCAACGACTAGCACCTGCCTCAGGTACAAACTTAGGGCCCTGCATATTGCTTTCAATATAATCAACAATGAGCTTGCTATCATAAAATGCAACACCATTCGTCAAAATCATAACCGGCACACGGCTCATTGGGTTATGAGCAATAAGTTCTTTTGGGTCTTCAAAAGCATTTACATTTTCAACTTCAATATCATCAAAACCTTTTTCAATGAGTAACACACGCACCTTACGAACAAAGGGTGATGTTGGGCTACCTATGAGTCTCATCGCGTTTCTCCAAATTGAAGTTAAATGTTTAAGTAACTATGCATTCCAGTGATTTGGCACCTAAGTCAAGTTCAAATCAAAATCTTTAGTCAGCTGGCCTATAAGCCGGGTTCTGTAATATCCGCTAAAAAAACAAACATTGATGACCATTCATCTAGACTTAATGTTACCATCAAGCTCAAGCAACCAACCCGGATGAAGTGAGGAAACACACCTCAAATTAATTCAAAGAATTAACCTGAAACATCCCTATTTGGTTTTGCTCCGGATGGGGTTTACCCTGCCACATCTTTTACAAGATGCGCGGTGCGCTCTTACCGCACCCTTTCACCCTTACCTAAACAAGTCAGGCGGTATTCTTTCTGCGGCACTTTCCCTAAGGTTCAACTTCCATGCAAGCATGAAGGCCTCCCTCGCCGGGGTTTCCCCGGCATCCTGTTTCCCTGGAGCCCGGACTTTCCTCTTAAACCCTAAAAAAAATAGAGCCAAGCGATCATCCAGCCAGCTGACATGATATGGTGATGCAATCAATCTAAAGAAAGGTCAAGCTTTAATAATATCGAGCAATTGATCAACAAGCCTAATCGTTTGAAAATCAGGTTTCCCATCAACTCTTGATGGGCGATAATGCCGTTGAAAAGCTGTGATAACCTGCACGGTGCGCTGATCTAACTCACCGGTAACTTCAAGCCCATAACCAATAGCCACAAACTTGTTCTGCAAATCCATCAATAAAGCCTCTTGCAGGTCAGGACATGCATTATCACCGCTACTCTCAGGATCAAGCCAAAGTCCAATTCCTCTTCTGGCAAGGCCCGCCCAATCAAAATGCGCACCAGGATCTTGCTTCCTATGTGGCGCAACATCAGAATGTCCTAAAACTCTTTTGGGGTGTATTTTATGACGTTTAACTATATCAGCACAAAGCTCAGTCACGGCCGCCATTTGCGCGGCACCATAGGCCGGCACACGTGTCAGAGCAGCACCTTGATTTTGAATTTCAATTCCAATTGAACAAGAATTTATATCAGCCTCACCCGCCCATTCAGATTCGCCAGCATGCCAGGCCCTGTGTTTCTCTGCGACCATCTGAATGATCCGCCCTCTTCCATCAACCAAATAATGTGAAGAAACCCCACCTTCAGGCGTAGTCAGCAATTGAAGCGCATAATCATTCGTAGGTGTCGCCGTATAATGGAGCAACAACAAGTCAATTTTAACGATCGGACTTTGTATCGCCCCAGAAGCACACAAATTCACAGTCGGCCGCCGTTCGTTAAAATTTACAGACGGCACCCAATCTCCCTCTTTCAAAAGGGCTGTATCTGTTGGAACAGGCAGGCTTGAAACATCAATATCTTCAGACACATCAATTCCTTATTTTTTGGTGCTTTGGTTAAAGCCCGCGCTGTTTGGAAACAGCATCATAAGCCTCATTAATCCCTTGCAACCGTTCAGTCGCAATCGCGATAAATTCTTCAGGCACACCGCGCGCAATTAATTTATCAGGATGATTATCACGGACAAGCTGGCGATAATGTGATTTCAAATCATCATCAGCAATTTCCGGCTCAACACCTAAAATTTGATAGGGGTTCTCTTCTTTATTAAGCACATGCCGTGCCTGAATATTCGCAAATTCACTTTCAGAGAAGCCAAAAATACGAGCAACCTCTTCTAGAAAAGCAATCTCATTTGGATGAAGAATATTATCGGCTTTGGCAATATGAAACAATCCATCAAGCACATCAGATAAAATCTGCTTATCACCGCTCATGCAAGTTGCCAACTGTTTTGCATAGGCATCAAATCCAGCAACGTCTTGCTTTGCCAAATCAAAAAGACGAGCCACATTCTTCACATCATCATCCGGCACCTTAAAAACTTCTTTAAAAGCTTTGATCTCATCTTGAACAACAACACCATCTGCCTTGGCCATTTTAGCACCAAGCGCAATCACACCTACCGTAAAAGCAACTTCACAATCACTAGGGCGATCTTCTTCCATCCAATGGTCCACAGCGAAATGCCCGGCCATTAAGCCAAGCACACCACCAACTGGCCCTCCAACGGCAAGACCAGCAGCACCACCAGCAAGTTTCCCCCAAATCGACATTTTGCAAACTTTCTTAAAACAAGATGCCAGCCCTCAAAGCAAGCAGCCAACATCTCCTATTCAATATAAAACGAACCGGAAAACCAAACCGATCCGCATCTCTTTTATTTTCTCTTTTATGTGTTATTTATAGTATGTTTTCACCAATTTAACAGCCCCTTTAAAATTGCCAGTCACTCAATAAAATTCATACAGAAGAAAACCTGTTTTTTGCATTTTACCATAAACCGAAAAAACATATATCGAGCTAAAATGAGCACCAGAAAATCCACGAAACCACAAAAAGAAAACCTAAAACAAAACAAAAAATGGTCTTTCTGGATCGATCGCGGGGGCACATTCACAGATATCCTCGCAAAAGCCCCAAATGGTGATTTAACCCCCCTTAAGCTCCTTTCAGAAAACCCGGAAAGCTATGAAGACGCTGCCATCGAAGGCATAAGACAATCATTTAAGCTTAATCCAGATGAGCCAATTCCAGCCCATATGATTGATACGATTAAAATGGGAACAACCGTCGCAACAAATGCTCTCCTTGAGCATAAAGGAGAACCAACTCTCTTATTAACAAGTTCAGGACTATCAGATGTATTGGAAATCGGCACTCAAGCCAGAGCAGATATTTTCGCGTTAAACATCATCAAACCTCAAATGCTTTATAGCAAAACCTTAGCTATCGAAGAACGCATAAATGCTGATGGCACCATAATCATCCCTCTCAACATAGAAAAAACCAAAGAAATTCTACAAAAGCATTTTAACAATGGCTTGCGTTCAGTAGCCATTCTTTTCATGCACAGCTATAAATACCCGGCTCACGAACAAGCAGTCGCCAAATGTGCCAAAGAAATCGGTTACACACAAATCTCCACCAGCCATAAAACCAGCCCGTTGATAAAATATATCCCGCGCGGTGATACAACGGTGATAGATGCCTACCTCTCACCAATCTTGCATCACTACACATCCCAAATAGCTAACAAGCTAAACATCAACAAATCAAATACTAACTCACCAAATATCGACCTCACCTTCATGACCTCGTCAGGCGGGCTAACCTCTTATGATAATTTTGATGGCAAGGATGCAATTTTGTCAGGCCCAGCCGGCGGAATCGTAGGTGCAGCGCAAACAGCGGCGAATGCAGGCATCAATAAAATCTTATGTTTCGATATGGGCGGCACTTCAACCGATGTAGCCCATTTTGCAGGCAACTATGACGTGAGCTTCGAAACAGAAATTGCAGGCCACCGCCTCCAGTCCCCAATGCTTCACATTCACACCGTCGCTGCTGGCGGTGGCTCCATTCTCACTTACAAAAACCAAAGACTGGCCACTGGACCAGAAAGTGCCGGGGCAAACCCCGGCCCCATGAGTTATGGCAAAGGCGGCCCCTTAACGGTCACAGATGCCAACCTCATGACAGGCCGCATCAACAAAGATCATTTCCCGCATATTTTCGGCGCAGATCAAAACGAACCACTAAACCTTGAGGCTGTAAAAAATGCTTTTCAAAAGCGCGCCGCCGAAATTAACGAACAATCTGGGGCGAATCTCACAGCTGAAAGCTGCGCTGAAGGTTATTTGAAAATCGCCAATGAAAGCATGGCCGCTGCCATAAAGAAAATATCTATCGAGCGCGGAATAGATGTAAAAGATTACACCCTTCAATGTTATGGCGGCGCAGGCGGTCAACATGCAGCAGACATCGCCGAGCTATTGGGTGTGAAAAAAATCTTCATCCACAAACACTCAAGCCTCTTATCAGCTTACGGAATGAGATTAGCCAAACAATCTGCACGAAAAAGTAAAATGGTCACACATGCCCTATCAACCATTAATAAAGATGAATTCAAGCAGTTAAGAACAACCCTAACGCTAGAAACCGAAGCTGAGTTAAAAACCAAAATTAATTTAGCCGAAGACAAAGCACTCAATCTTCAAAAATCCACAACCTGTTACTTATCCTATGAAGCGCAAGAAACAAAAATCCCCGTCCTCTTAAATGATGCGCCTTTAATCAACCCTCAAGAAATACAAAAAGAATTCGAGCAGGCACACTTAAAACAATTCGGCTTTCTTCAACCTAAAACTCCAATCATTCTTCAGCAAATTGAAGTTGAAGTGTCCATAGATCCAAGCTCAACAGAAACAAACACGAGTTCTGAAAACACATATACAAACCAACAAACAGAGAAAGTCTCAGAAGACAGGAAAGAAATAACAAACATTTTTCATAATAACGAATGGCATCAAGCCACACTACATGCTGAAAAAAACAAAACATCCCTGAAAAAAAAGATCAAAGGCCCAGCTCTCCTGATCACCGATCATCAAACCATTCTCATACCAAAAACGTGGTCTCTCTCTAAAACGAAAGAGGGAAACATGATCATGGTGCATGAAGAAAAAAACGCGCAACGTGAAACCATCAGCACAAAAAAAGCCGACCCCATTCGCCTGGAGTTATTTAATAATCTTTTTATGTCTATTGCAGAACAAATGGGTGAAGCTCTGAGGGCCACTGCTCAATCTGTGAACATAAAAGAACGTCTCGATTTTTCATGCGCCATTTTTGACGTCAATGGCGCGCTTATCGCCAACGCCCCACACATGCCAGTCCATTTAGGCTCCATGGACAGAGCCGTTGAAGCTGTGATCAAAGCTAACCTCAATAGCATGAGTGAAGGCGACGCCTATATGATCAACGCCCCCTATAGTGGCGGCACGCACCTACCAGACATCACGGTGATCTCCCCCCTCTTTTATGAAGAAAAGCTTATCGCCTTTGTTGCCTCTCGTGGGCACCATGCAGATATAGGCGGCATAGCACCCGGCTCAATGAGCCCGAACGCCAAAACCATTCATGAAGAAGGCATTCTAATTGAAAACTTCAAACTCCTCAAAAATGACATTTTCAGGGAAGAAGCCGTTTTAAAACTACTAACAGACCAAAACTACCCTGCTCGAAATCCAAAACAAAATATCGCAGACCTAAAAGCTCAACTCGCAGCCAACGCCAAAGGGATGAAAGAACTCATCAAAACTATTGACGAAGTTAGCCAACCAGTTTTCACAGCCTATATGGAGTTTGTCCAAACCCAAGCCGAAAACGCCGTTCACAGTCTTATTGAAAATTTAGAAAGCCAGCAAAAAGAAGGTAAATTAAAAGGACACTTCACCTGCCAAATGGACCAGGGAACACAAGTCACAGTACACATCATTCCTGATGCCAAATCCAAAAAACTCACCATAGATTTCACAGGCACAAGTAAACAGGCCGAAAATAATTTCAACGCACCAGAGCCGGTAACCAGAGCAGCCGTTCTCTATGTCCTCAGAACTCTCATAGCCGATAAAATTCCAATGAATGCAGGCTGTCTGCGCCCAGTTGAAATCATCATCCCAAAGAAATCTCTCCTTAAACCAGAAAGCCCGGCGGCCGTCGTTGCAGGCAATGTCGAAACAAGCCAAGTGGTTACAAATTGCCTTTATGGCGCGTTCGGCGTCCTTGGCTTAGCACAAGGCACAATGAACAATCTCACCTTCGGCAATAAAGCCCACCAATATTATGAAACCCTATGCTCAGGCGCCCCTGCAGTCCCTCCATACAACAACAATGAAGGGTTTGATGGCGCCGCAGCAATACATACACATATGACCAATTCACGCCTAACTGATCCTGAAATTTTAGAAACAAGATACCCCGTCTTATTAGAGCAGTTTACAATCGACAAAAATTCCGGTGGTAAGGGGCGCTGGTCAGCAGGCGATGGCATAACCCGCTCAATTAAATTTTTAGAAAATTTAGAAGTCTCCCTTCTCACCGGCTATAGACAACAAGCAATTCCAGGAATTGAAGGTGGCGAGCATGGCCGCAAAGGCAAAAACAGTCTCAAATCGACCAACGGAAAAACCCTAAATTTAAGCTCTACATGCTCGATTGAGGTCAAAAAAGGTGACTGTTTAACGATTAGAACCCCAACAGGAGGCGGGTTCGGCCTCTTTAAGGAACGAAACAAACAATAAACAATCGCTTACCCATTGTTAACAAAGGGAAATAAAAAAGACTTGTATCTTTTCAAATATTAACCAATACTTTTCGTAATTAAGAACAAAAAAACACAACCATAAATTGAAATGAATAGAGGAGGAATGATATCATGAATCTGGAACGCAGCCTGGTAACAGCTACGACAATTCTAGCGTTCAGTGTTATCGCAGCAGCTATTATGGGATTACTTTAAACCAATATTCCATAATAAAAACAAACCACTCCTCCCCGGACACGCCAATTCATATGCCCAAAATGCTTAAGCAGGCACAGCGCTCAGCCTTTTTGCTTGGGTATAAGCAAACATACATACTTCCAAAAAGCTCTATCTATTAACTCTTCCCACACCATAAAACATAAAAAACCACCCAAATTAGCCCTAAAAAAAGAAAAACTATCTATGTTTTTCAAAACCTTATCCCATTTTGAAACCGCCTTAACCTCGAATTAACTCTAGCATCCTATGGTACCTCTAATCGCTCAGAAAGAGCGTGAGTCTAATTTTTAGTACCTAGGAAAGGGTAAGTATTATGGCTGGAGAAATCACTCTATCGAGTGCCGTGCGCTCGAATCTATTGGCTTTGCAAGACACAGCAAGCCTTCTAAGTAAAACTCAAGAAAAACTGGCAACAGGCCTTAAAGTCAACAGCGCGTTGGATGATCCAACTGCGTTCTTTACTGCAAGCTCGCTTAACAGTCGTGCAAACGATTTATCTCGTCTGCAAGATTTCGTAGGCAATGCAGTTCAAACAATTAAAGCCGCTGACGAAGGCATCTCAGCCATCACCAAATTGGTGGAAAGTGCTGAAGCAACAGCACGTCAAGCGCTACAATCTGCTGGTCAAACAGCAACAGCAACTGGTACAGTTGACACAACAGCATCTGGTTTCGACAGCTTCACAGCAACAAGCACCAGCTCCAACACTGTGACCACAGCAAACTTTGATGATTTTGCAGCCCAAGACGTCAGCTCTGGTGTCAACTTCAGTACAGCTGATCTTGATTTAACAGCAACAGTAACTGGTTCCGGCTTTGATACTTCTGGTTCTGCAAACGAACAATTGACCATCTCCGATGGAACAAACACCACAGCAGATATCACGATCGCAAATGGCGAGAACGTTACAACTGTTGTCTCAAACATCAACTCAGCTTTAACTGCTGCAGGTATCACAAACATCACTGCATCTGATAATGGTGGTCAAGTTGAACTAACTTCAACAGATGGTGTAAACATCACTGTCGCAGATGGTTCAACAACTGGCGGCGCGGCAGAAATCGGGCTAACAAACACCACAACAAATGCTTCAAACGCACTCGGTCTTGCTCAAGGTGACCAATTCTCTGTTAACGGTACAAACGTTACATATGGTACAGGTACTGGCGAATTTAATTCTGCTTCAGAATTAACAACCCTACTAAGCAACATATCTGGCATCTCAGCATCAATCGATGGCAGTAACAATTTACAAATCGATACAACAGACGGTTCAGACCTTGTCCTAGCTGATGTAACCAACAACCCATTAGCGGCCCTAGGCTTAACAGCTGGCACAACGACAGCTTCTAACACATTAGGCGCTGAAAACGGCGATAGCTTTGATATCTCAGTTGGTTCAGGTACAGCAACGACCATCACATTCGGCACTGGCACCGGTGAAGTAAATACAACAGCTGAATTGCTTTCAACACTAAACGGCATCTCAGGCGTTTCAGCTGAAATTGATGGCTCAGACAACCTTGTGATCACATCAACAGGTGGTGAAAACCTCACCTTCGCTGAAAACTCAGGAACACCTCTTGCTGATCTTGGCATCACGGCTGAAACAGTTGAAGCAACCAGCACATCAGGCATTGAACTTGGTGACACATTTACGGTTCAAGTCGGCTCAGCAGCGGCAACAACAATCACATTTGGTACAGGCTCTGGTGAAGTGAATTCAGCAGATGAAGTTCTTGCTGCTTTGAATGCTATTACAGATGTAACGGCTACAGTCACAGATGATGGGTTCCTAAGCATTGAAGCCACAAATGGCGAAGACTTGATTTTAGCTGAAGGAACAAACACTCCTTTAGCAGATTACGGTCTAACTGCGGGTACCACAGCACCAACAGAAAACACAGATCGCACAGCATTTGCCACGCAATTTAACGAGCTGCGCACTCAAATTGATCAACTAGCAGCAGACGCAAGCTTTAACGGCATCAACCTTCTTACAAGTGACAGCTTAACAGTTACTTTTAACGAAGATGCAACTTCAAGCTTATCAGTCAGCGGTGTTGACTTTGACGCAAACGGTCTTGGAATTTCAAGTGCAACAGATACTTTCCAAACTGATGCATCAATCAACGCAGCTGTCGCTGACTTGAACTCAGCAACAGACACACTACGGTCTCAAGCGTCTAAATTTGGTTCTAACTTGTCGGTTGTTGAAACCCGCCAGGACTTCACAAAGAACCTGATTAACGTTCTTGAAACTGGTGCAGCGAACCTAACTCTTGCTGATACAAACGAAGAAGGCGCGAACTTGCTAGCTCTTCAAACTAGACAGCAATTGTCATCAACAGCGCTATCACTAGCGTCTCAGGCAGACCAAAACGTACTACGTCTCTTCTAAACGCATTTAGAAGAACCAGTATAAAGTCTCTTCTAATCACCTTTAGAAGAACAAAAAAGAAAATTTCTTCTAAGAGTTTTAGAAGAAACAGACATAAAATCTCATCTAATTGTTTCAAAAAGAGATTTTTTAAAAAACACCAAACGGGGTCCACTGGGCCCCGTTTTCGTGTTTTTAAGCCTATTTATCCACATTCCACACTTTACGGCCTCATAGGGACACCTGCCTGAAAAATTCTTTATTAACGTACGGTTAACCAAATAAACTTATTTTCGATTCTTATCGACAAGTATGTGCGTGCGTCAATAATCAAAAACCTCAGAAAGGGTTCAGTGTAATGGCATCTAATATCACGCTATCAAGTGCGGTTCGATCCAATCTTCTAGCTCTGCAGGATACAGCAGATCTTCTAGGCAAAACTCAAGAAAAACTGGCAACAGGCCTTAAAGTCAACAGCGCGTTAGATGACCCAACTGCGTTCTTTACTGCAAGTTCATTAAACGGCAGAGCAAACGACCTATCTCGTCTACAAGATTTCGTAGGCAATGCAATTCAAACAATTAAAGCCGCTGACGAAGGCATCTCAGCCATCACCAAATTGGTGGAAAGTGCTGAAGCAACAGCACGTCAAGCGCTTCAATCTGCTGGCAACACAGCAACTTCAACAGGTACTGTTGACACAACAGCAAATGGTTTCTTTGATTTCACAGCAACAAGCACCAGCTCCAACACTGTGACCACAGCAAACTTTGATGATTTTGCAGCCCAAGACGTCAGCTCTGGTGTCAACTTCAGTACAGCTGATCTTGATTTAACAGCAACAGTAACTGGTTCCGGCTTTGATACTTCTGGTTCTGCAAACGAACAATTGACCATCTCCGATGGAACAAACACCACAGCAGATATCACGATCGCAAATGGCGAGAACGTTACAACTGTTGTCTCAAACATCAACTCAGCTTTAACTGCTGCAGGTATCACAAACATCACTGCATCTGATAATGGTGGTCAAGTTGAACTAACTTCAACAGATGGTGTAAACATCACTGTCGCAGATGGTTCAACAACTGGCGGCGCGGCAGAAATCGGGCTAACAAACACCACAACAAATGCTTCAAACGCACTCGGTCTTGCTCAAGGTGACCAATTCTCTGTTAACGGTACAAACGTTACATATGGTACAGGTACTGGCGAATTTAATTCTGCTTCAGAATTAACAACCCTACTAAGCAACATATCTGGCATCTCAGCATCAATCGATGGCAGTAACAATTTACAAATCGATACAACAGACGGTTCAGACCTTGTCCTAGCTGATGTAACCAACAACCCATTAGCGGCCCTAGGCTTAACAGCTGGCACAACGACAGCTTCTAACACATTAGGCGCTGAAAACGGCGATAGCTTTGATATCTCAGTTGGTTCAGGTACAGCAACGACCATCACATTCGGCACTGGCACCGGTGAAGTAAATACAACAGCTGAATTGCTTTCAACACTAAACGGCATCTCAGGCGTTTCAGCTGAAATTGATGGCTCAGACAACCTTGTGATCACATCAACAGGTGGTGAAAACCTCACCTTCGCTGAAAACTCAGGAACACCTCTTGCTGATCTTGGCATCACGGCTGAAACAGTTGAAGCAACCAGCACATCAGGCATTGAACTTGGTGACACATTTACGGTTCAAGTCGGCTCAGCAGCGGCAACAACCATCACATTTGGTACAGGCACTGGTGAAGTAAATTCTCAAGCTGAATTACTATCAACTCTAAATGCAATATCAGATGTAACGGCCAGCATCAATGATGATGGTTCTTTGAAACTTGAAGCAACAAACGGGGATGACCTGATAATTGCTGAAGGAACAAACACACCTCTTGCAGATCTTGGTCTAACAGCTGCAACTTCAACAGCTGCAACAAACAATGATCGCACAGCATTCGCCACTCAATTCAATGAATTACGCACTCAAATTGACGAACTGGCAAACGATGCAAGCTTTAACGGCATCAACCTTTTGGATGGCGACAACCTAACAGTGACCTTCAATGAAGATGCAACATCAACCCTAGGTGTTGATGGCGTTACGTTTAATTCAAACGGTCTTGGAATTTCAAGTTCTCAAAACTCATTCCAAACTGACGCAGACATCAACGCTGCAATCGCTGATTTGAATTCAGCAACAGATACACTACGGTCTCAAGCGTCGAAATTTGGTTCTAACTTGTCGGTTGTTGAAACCCGCCAAGACTTTACAAAGAACCTGATTAACGTTCTCGAAACCGGTGCTGCGAACCTAACTCTTGCTGACACAAACGAAGAAGGCGCAAACTTGCTAGCTCTTCAAACAAGACAGCAATTGTCATCAACAGCGCTATCACTAGCGTCTCAGGCAGATCAAAACGTACTACAACTATTCTAAAATACTTAGAAAAGTTAAGAAAAAGAACCAGGATCAAGGCAATAAAAAATTACATTAATGCCTTGATCCTAAAGCAAAAAATCAAAAAACCATTCAAAACTACAGGTTGTGAAGAATTCTTTGGTTTAACAGAAGTTGAAACTTGAACCGTTTGTTAAACAATAAAGAGCTATACTATCAGGTGTTTAGCGAATGGATAAAATCCTCGGGGATATTCAATGGCATTAAAAGTCGAGCTAAAACCAAATGAACGCCTGATTATAGGTGACGCTGTGATTACCAATGACGATAGTCGCACTCGTCTATATATCGAAGGTTCATCCCCGATTTTGCGAGAAAAGGATATTATCCGTCCAAATGAAGCGGATACGCCTTGCAAAAAAATCTATGTGATTTTGCAACTTATGTATCTTTCAAAAACACCACGTGATCATCACGATAGTTATTTTGAAAGTGTAACCGAAGTACAAAATGCAGCCCCAAGTACAGCATCACACTTTGATGCAATAAACAGTGAAATCTTGGCTGATAATTATTACAAAGCTTTGAAAGAAGCTCAAAAATTAATCGCCTATGAAGAGGAATTAGTTTCAAATGCACAAAGCCCTGAATGCGTATGAGCAAAATGCCAAGGTCACTCAATCACCCCGTGAACTTGAAGCATCATTACTATTAAAAGCAGCCTCACAGCTACAATATATTGCTGACAATTGGCGTGAAAATTGGGGCAAAGAAAATAACGAGTTTTTAGCAGCTCTTTATTATAACCGCCGTCTTTGGAGTGTTTTATTAGGTTCTATTGCAGGCCAGGAAAACCCGCTCCCAATCGAGATTAAAAACAACGTCGCCTCATTGGGCGCCTTTGTATTGAGGCATACAATTTCAGTTCAAGCTTACCCTTCACCGGAAAAGCTTAAAGTTCTTGTGACTATAAACAAAGAACTTGCTGCAGGTTTAAACGCTGCACAAGCAAAATAATCTTCAAAGAATTTAAAAGTCAGATTAAAAAAGGCAGCTCTTTTTATTGAGCTGCCTTTTCTATACCCTATATATAAACAACGACTATTCAGCTGCCTCAGCATAAAAAGGTGCATTATCATGTGTTTCTTGTTTCACTTGAGGCTTTGAAGCTATTTGTGCATCCGCATCAACCCATTGCAAACGACCATCATATTGAGCACCCATATCAATACCGATACCTTGATGGTAAATATCACCTTCAACAAAAGCAGATGAATGTAACATCACATTGTCACCATGAATTGCGCCCTCAACACGGCCATGAACATTCACAGTTTCAGCCCTAACATTGCCATTAACAGAACCAGCTGTTTCAACAACAAGTGCTGAACAATGTAAATCACCAAGAACAGTACCTTCAAGGCGGATAACACCTTGCGAGGTCACACTACCTTCAATAATAAGGTCATTGCTAATCACTGTTTCAGTCGATTTTCTTTTTTGATCCAATACAACATCATCACCTTGATGCTGCATCATTGATGCTCTTTGTTTTGCAGAAAGCGGCTCTTCTAAAACATGCTCTGCTGCTCTTTTCTTCAATTTTTCTGGAACTGGCAGTGGTTCATTAGATACATCCGCCAGTTCAGGATGTGTAGTAGCCTCATCAATAATTGGGGCTCTTAATTCTTTTAAACGGTTATTAAAAAGTTCAGTTTCAGGGAAGGAGTCTTTTTCAGTTTTACGCGTGAACATATTATTATTTTTCTCAAATTATTGTCTTCAGGTCGGCAAATAAACCAGGCCAAAGAAAGTTTAAAACTTAGCTCCTAAAACAGAAAAATTATAAATCTCTGCAGTAAAAAAAGAGCATATTTAAACAATCAAATTTTTCTAAGTTCTCAATATACATAGTATATTTTTATAACATATTCACACCAATATTGATCGATAGTTAATAACGAAAAATTGATAAAAAAAAGGCAACCAAAGTGCTTTGGTTGCCTAAAAAACTGTCATATTAATGTGTTAAACTACTCTGCTGCTTGAGCATGAAGTTGGTTATCATTACCAATTGGTTGCCGAGTTTTGTTCGAAAGTTTTTCACCTTCTTCAGCACTATCAACCCATTTCAAACGGCCATCATAATGCGTTCCCATTTCAATGCTGATACCTTGATGATAAATATCACCCTCAACAAAAGCTGAAGAGTGCAACATCACATTGGCACCATGCACAGTCCCACCAACACGGCCATGAACTTTGACTTCCTTAGCAGAAATATTTCCAGAGATAGAGCCATCATTTTCAACAACAAGTGAAGTACAATTCATGTCTCCAATGATCGTACCTTCAAGTCGCACAATACCTTCAGAAGTTACATTGCCATGAATAGTTAGATCGTTACTAATAACAGTCTCACGGGATGAGCCCGCTTGCTTCGAATTATCTTCAATTGGCTTTGCACGTGAAGATGTGTTGTCGTCATTATTTGATGATTTAGAATTTTCAGAATCTGAATTACGCGTAAACATGTATACTATCCTTTTTTGTGATTATGATGCACCTGAAAGAAACCTAATAAGTTTCAAAACAAGATCTCATAAACACCAGCCCACAATACTACTTACATACCCTCACTCTGCTCATGAAAAATGGCGCGATTAAGACTAAAAAACTCGTATCAACGGAGCTGTTCACATCCCGCTAATCTTAACCAATGCGGATATCTGCGTGGGACTATACCACCATCTACTAAAAAAAGAAATATTTAAAAGTCCAAGAAACAAGCAAAAACAAGGAATAAACTTCCATTTTATTTAACAAAAAATTAACCAGAAAGTATTTCCAAGTAGAGACAACAAGAAACGAAAAGAAGAGATGTAAAAGTCACCCTCATTTCATAAAACAGAAACGTAAACAGATTTTATTCAGCAAAAAAGGACGCAAAAATCATGTTGCTGCACTTTACATATACTAACTAAGTTGATCCAAAATATAAATTTAACTCAAAATATCTGAGTATCTCACCATTTTGGCATATAAAAAACCAAGCCCATGAGCCACTAAAAAATACCTTTAAGAAGAACGAGCCAGTGGATAGCCTTGTGGTTTATCTGTTTTTTTCTAGACCAAAGCTTTCAGTTCCATGATAAACGAATAGAATATTCAATTTCTAGCTAAGGAAATGAACAACTAAGGAAAAAAGACATGGCACTCAGCTCACCAAAAAACACCACAATCGGCACACCTCTCTCAAGAAGTGCAAAAAAAGTCATGTTACTTGGCTGTGGTGAGCTTGGAAAAGAAGTGATCATTTCCCTTCAAAGGTTTGGCTGTGAAGTCATCGGTGTTGATCGTTATGAAAACGCCCCCGGTCACCAGGTTGCTCATCGCTCTCACGTAATAGACATGACTGACGCTGCAGCACTACGAAACTTAATTGAAAAAGAACAACCCGATATTGTTGTTCCAGAAATTGAAGCAATCGCCACAGACGAACTAGCAAAAATAGAAGCAGAAAATTTAACTGAAATTATCCCAACCGCTAGAGCAACGCAGCTCACAATGAACAGAGAAGGCATCCGCAAATTAGCTGCCGTTGAGCTTGGACTAAAAACGTCCAAGTTTGAGTTTGTTGAATCAGTCGAAGACCTTAAAAATGCAATCAAAAAAACAACTGGTCTTCCTGCAATTGTGAAGCCAGTCATGTCCTCTTCAGGTAAAGGCCAATCAGAAATTAAGACCGAAGCAGATATAGAAACAGCTTGGGATTATGCCATGAGTGGTGGCCGTGTTTCAGGCGGGCGTATTATCGTTGAAGAAAAAATCAACTTTGACTATGAAATCACTCTTCTCACAGTCAGGGCAATAGGCAGTCATGGAGAAATTGAAACTCATTTCTGCGCCCCCATCGGCCATATCCAAAAAGATGGAGACTACATCGAAAGCTGGCAACCTCAGGAGATGACGCCAAAGGCCCTAGAAAACGCACAGCACATTGCAAAAACCATCACAAGTAATTTAGGCGGACGCGGCATCTTTGGAGTTGAACTATTCGTTGCTGGTGATGATGTCTGGTTCTCTGAAGTAAGCCCCCGCCCTCACGACACTGGTATGGCCACCATGGCAACCCAGCGCCAAACCGAATTCGATTTACATGCAAGAGCCATTCTAGGTCTCCCAGTAAATACAGACCTCACAACACCAGGAGCCAGCGCGGTGATATATGGCGGCCTGGATGAAAAAGCCATTTGCTTTGAAAATGTTGATAAGGCGCTTCAAGTTGAAAACTCAGACATCCGCCTCTTTGGCAAACCAGAAAGTTTTGTAACACGGCGCATGGGCGTCGCCACCGCATTTGCAGAAACAACTGAAGAAGCAAGAGAAAAAGCAAAACAAGCCGCTAGCATAATCAAACCAACGAGTTCAAATAAATAAAATTCTCTTTATCTAAATCTAGATTTTAATAGGCCCGAATGAACGCGACAACAAACATATCATTAGAAGACTACGCAAAGACTGAGGCCCGCATCGGTCGTTTAGCCGGTTTGGACTATGGCACAAAAACAATTGGCGTTTCCATATCAGACACAATGCAAACTATTTCATCTGGCTTAGAAACCATAAAACGAACGAAATTCAAAAATGATGTCGCCCGGCTTCTTGAAATTATTGAGGAACATGAGGTCAAAGCTTTTGTAATCGGTCTTCCTTTAAACATGGACGGCACAGAAGGCCCCCGTGTTCAATCAACCAAAGCCTTTGCAAGAAATTTAGCAAATGTAACATCACTTCCTCTAATCTTTTGGGATGAGCGCATGTCAACACAAGCAGCCGAACGCGCTTTACTAGAAGCAGATAGCAGCCGAAAACGCCGCAAAGAAGTGATAGATAAAATGGCCGCAACTTATATCTTACAAGGAGCATTAGACCGCCTCGCGGCCCTATAAGGTAAACCTCATGAGCGCATTTTCTTATTTAGACATTTTTGCTTTTATTTTTTTCTTAATCGCAATCTCAGGTTATAGCTGGCTCACGCAATATAGCCCCCTATCAAAAAGTAATATTTCTAAAAATGTTCAGGATGAAAGAATAGCCTGGATGAATGCTATGATCGATCGAGAGAATAGAATGGTCGACATGCTCATTCTAACCAATCTCTCCCACGGCAATGCCTTCTTTGCTTCAACAGCCATCGTTATCGCCGGTGCATTCGCCACAGTACTTGGCAGCGCCACTAATCTTGGAACGAACAGCCACTTTGATACTGTTTTAGAAAACATTCCCTTCAGCACACCAACTGAGCCTTATGTGTTTAATGCAAAAGTGCTGTTTATTATGGTCATCTTTTTAACAGCATTTTTCAAATTTGCCTGGGCCTTTAGGCTAACACATTATGCCTCCATCATGATTGGCGCCACACCAGTAAAAACAGATGAAAACATTCAAGAATGTGAAGAACAAGCCAGTCGCGTTGCTAACCTGTCAGGTTTGGCCGGATACCATTCAAATGGCGGGTTACATACTTATTACTACGGCATCGCCGCCTGTGGCTGGTTTTTTAACCCAATTATATTCATCCTAGCCACCACCCTCATTGTCACTGTTCTCTATAGACGCGAATATAAATCCAGAGGCCATGCAATTTTAAACAAATCGAATAAGTAACCATATCAATAATTCTGATCTAAAAGACAAATTCATCACTTGAGCTTTTCAGCAAAACCACATATAGAATAAACTTTAATGAGCACAAAAAACAAACAAGAAAAGATTGCCTTTCCGCATCGCCATTTGCTATCTGCCGATGAGCTGAAAGCGGAGGAAATCACCTATCTCCTCGACCTTGCAGATGGCTTTGCTAAACTCAACCGACAGGTTGCTAAAAAACAAGACCTCCTACGCGGGCGCACTCAAATCAATTTATTCTTCGAAAGTTCAACAAGAACACAAAGTTCTTTCGAGCTTGCTGGCAAACGCCTTGGCGCGGACGTCATGAACATGTCGGTCAAATCATCATCGATTAGCAAGGGGGAAACCCTCATCGATACCGCCATGACGCTCAATGCCATGCGCCCGGATATTCTGGTTGTTCGTCACAATTGCGCCGGCGCTGTAGAACTTCTCAGCCAAAAAGTTGACTGCTCTGTGATTAACGCAGGCGACGGTAGCCACCAGCACCCAACACAAGCTCTGCTCGACGCCCTCACCATCAGGCGTAATAAAGGCAAAATCGCACGGCTAACCATTGCCATTTGCGGCGATATCCAGCATTCACGTGTCGCAAGATCAAATATAAGCCTTCTAAACACACTAGGCGCCCGCGTCCGCATCGTCGCCCCATCAACACTTCTGCCGTCCAATGCAGACAGATTAGGCGTAGAAGTCTACAACACAATGGAAGAAGGCTTGAAAGATGCCGACATCGTCATGATGCTTCGCTTGCAGAGAGAGCGCATGTCGGGCTCTTACATTCCTTCGCCGCGAGAATATTTCCACTTCTTCGGTCTTGACCATGAAAAAATGAACTATGCCAAACCGGATGCTCTTATTATGCACCCAGGGCCAATGAACCGCGGCGTCGAAATTGACGCAACCTTAGCTGACGATCAACGCAGTGTAATCAGAGAACAAGTTGAAATGGGCGTTGCCACTCGCATGGCCATTTTAGAAGCCCTCTCTCATCACTTACCGACTTCCTGCGAGCAAACTCAATGAGCCAGAATAATTCTTCATCCATCAATAATGAGCCCTTCGCTAGCAACCAGGAGCCAACCGCTCTCATTCATGCCCGCATCATTGACCCCGAAAGCGGGCGCGATGAAATGGGCGGTCTCCTTATTGAAGATGGCATAATAACCGATGTCGGCCCCCACCTTTCTAAAAACGCACCAAATGGGGCTAAGGTAGTTGACTGCGCCGGTCACGTTTTATGTCCTGGCCTCATTGACATGCTTGTCTTCACAGGCGAGCCAGGCGAAGAACACAGAGAAACCCTGGCCTCTGCCAGCCGTGCAGCAGCAGCAGGTGGTGTCACTAGTTTAGTCTGTATGCCAAACACAGACCCAGTCATTGATGAAGTCGCGTTAGTTGACTTCCTGCAACGCCGCGCCAGAGACACAGCCATTGTTCGCGTCAACGTTATGGCCGCAATGACCAAAGGTCTAAGAGGCGATGAAATGACAGAAATCGGCCTCCTGCTAGATGCCGGTGCAATTGCTTTTACAAATGGCAAAAATAGTGTCACTAACGCACAAGTCATGCGCCGTATTCTTTCTTATAGTAATGATTTCGATGCACTCATTGTTCACTACACAGAGGACCCTGACCTGCGCGGTGATGGCGTTATGAACGAAGGTGAGGTCTCAAGCAGGCTTGGCCTTCCTGGCATCTCAACATTAGCTGAAACCATCATGCTAGAAAGAGACATGCGCCTAGCAGCTGACACAGGCGCGCGCTATCACAATGCAACAATTTCATGCAAAGATAGTTTAGATATTATCAAGCGTGCTAAATCAAAAGGCCTAAAGGTTTCATCTGGTGTATCCATCACTCACCTGACCTTAAACGAAAATGACATCGGACCCTATAGAACCTTCTGTAAAGTCCGCCCACCATTACGCAAAGAAGAAGACCGCATGGCCATGGTTGAAGGCCTGAAAAATGGCGAGATAGATGTCATCGTCTCAGCCCATGACCCAAAAGACGCAGAAGTAAAACGCCAGCCATTCGCTGAAGCAGCTTACGGTGCAGTGGGCGTAGAAACCTTGCTGCCAGCAGCCCTACGACTCTATCATAACCAGGAAATAGATCTAACCACTTTGCTCGCCGCAATGACCATAAACCCTGCCAAAATCTTAGGGTTAGACAATGGCCGCATCAAAGTTGGCGCACCAGCAGACTTAACGTTGTTTGATCTGAACACCCCCTGGATCATCGACAGAGACTTGCTGCAATCACGCTCAAAAAACAGCGCCTTTGATGAATCAAAAGTAGAAGGCCGTGTGCTGAAAACCTTTGTGAACGGCAAGAAAGTTTATGAATTTGGCAAAACAGGTCCAACTTTCATTTCCTGAAACATCACCACAAACAACTTGGCCAAGCGCTAAAGTTCAAAGAAAAGTTTATTTCTTAATTGCTCTGAATTGATACATCCCAGCAAAAGTTGCTGGGTTCTCTTCTTCAAATTCGGCCCAGTTTTTTAAATCTCTGGCACCAGTGTCTTTGGGGAATTTATCCTTATACGCCTGCTGAACGCTCGGGCCAACCAGCATACACTCAAACTCTAGACCAGCTTCTTCCAGCATAGCTTCAATTTCATGCAAATTATAACAAGTCTCTTGCACGTGGAACATTAAGTCTCTGCATTCTGAAAGAGAATGAAAGTCTCTCCATTTATAAATAGGAAAAGCTGTTGCCTCAGAAAAGCTTTCTTCAATCATAAACTTCCGGCACTGCCTAATACCACTTGGAGTTGGCTCAAAGCCTTGATTTTGGATGTAATCCCGAGCGGCAAAAACTGATTGACGAGCCAATGTGCTATAATATGCTAATTTGATTTTACCACCAGGTTTCAAAAGGGAGGTAATCGACTTCAATCCCTCAAGTGGCTTTTCCATATGATGCAGCACACCGCAACATTCAATAAAATCAAATTGTTTATCCATAGTCTGGGCGTCAAGAATATCACAGTGCAAAAGATCAACTTTATCATCCAGGCCATATTCAATTAGCTTTCGCTTAGCATAACTAAGGCTAGCCTTACTAATATCGATGGCCGTAAATTTTGCATTTGGATAGACATTAAAAGTCGAAACAATATGCTTTCCGGTACCGCAGCCCGCGATAAGTACATTCACATCTTGATGATATTTTTGATCGATCATCTTTGAATGGTAAGGTTTAAAAACACTTTCCACCTTCCAGCGTGGATAAGGGTTCTCTTCATATTGAGAACGAACATTTTGAGAAACTTCATTTTTAATCGACCCAAAAGATTTTATCTTACTTTTAAGCTTCTGCTCATGGAGAGGTTCTCGAAATTGTATTTCGATGACATCATCTAAGTACGAAGAAGCGTTCACATCTTTCAACAACTGGTGATTAGATAAATTTAAAAGAGGAGCATAGGTCGCATAAAGCAGAATATCTTGATGATCTTGCTCTGAAAAAAACTTCAACCCCTCTAGGTTTTCTTTTGTTTTCTTAATAAAATCTATTTCTTCTTCAGTTTCAAAAAACACAAATTCGTTCAAATAGCATTGCTCAGCCATCGCCCCTAATAAAGTCAATTCCTCAGCAGAAAGACTTTTATTGTCTTTTATTTTAAGAAGAAAATGTTGGCGTAAAAGTCTGTAAAACTCTTCTATTTCAATATTAATAGGACGTATGTTTTTTAACCCCATATAAAAATATGGATCAAAATATAAATCTTGAAACTCTTGCGTATCAACCATTTCAGAAAGGTCTTCAGCACCATCAACTTTAAACAAATACCCTTTTATATTTTTATCCTTAGAAAAAAACATATTAATAACCCAAGGAACAGCTATTGATTGATGGTTTACAAAACGGCTGTTTAAACAATTTTTAATAAGATCTTTCATTTGATAGTTTGTAGCTGCTGGATAGTTTTTTTTCTCGCAAGAACAGGCAAACAAGGCCATAGCCTCATCTCTCTCGGGCTCTAAAACCATTGCCTTAAGCGTATGTACTAAAGAAGCCGGGTCCCCCTCGCCCAGCGCCACAACCAATCTAACCAAACTGGAATAATCAGCTAAGTTCCTTGAAAGAGCTTCATCCAGATAAGAAATAGCATCTTGCGGCTTCCCCGTAACCATTAAAATATCAGCCAAATGATTTAGCAAAGCTCTCTGATCAACTTCAGCTAGAGTGTCAATCCCAACATATGCTTTTTTATAAAGTGGTAAGACAAAGTCCAATTGCCCCATCTTATGATGACAAAACCCTTTTTTAAAACAAACCTCAGCATTATTGGGGTCAAGCGTATGCGCCTGACTAAGAGCGTTCAGTGCAGCCACATAATTCTTTTCTGCAAGATAGGATTTTCCAATCAACTGTTGAGCTTTAAGGTGCAATGGTTCTTTAGAAAGAATTTTCTTAAGAAGAGTGATCACATATTTATGGCGTCCAATTTGTTGGTAAAAAATGGCACATAAAATAATAACATCGGGATTATTACGGCTCGCAACCAAAGCTTTTTTATAAAGTTTTTCAGCGCTTTTTAAATCATTGTCTTGATGCAACTTCACTGCCATTTGAAGATCAGCAATAAGTTTAGAAGAGAGAGTAGAACTGTCTTGATTTCGTTTGCAAACGGCCATACCCATAAAAAATCTCCCTCATAAAATTGTCTTAAAGATCCCAAAATTGGAAACCAATGCATCACAAGACAGAATAGTGAACAAAAGAATAGACGATTCGCAAAGACTTGAGGACTTTACTATTTCTCCTGAAATAGCAAAATTGTAGAAAAAGGTACTTAGAAAAGAATTACCTAAAATACCTACATTTTTATCAATTAAATCAATCATATTTCAATATGAACCCTGTACCCTATCTAACTTTATGTATTAATTCGTCAATATCGATGTGAAAGTAAAGGATGCGGTACATCATGATTTTAAGATGTCTCTTTGGAGGGATATTGTTACTAACAGCAAGTCTCCCTCTCTCAGCAGCAGAGAAAAGTGGAAAAAGTGTAGCCCTTATTTTAGACGCTTCAGGCAGCATGCAAGCCAAACTGAAAAATGGCGTCAAACGCATCGATGCCGCTAAAGAAGCTGTAGAGAACTTAATTAACAATACACCAGCAGATATCCGCATGGCCCTTCGCGCCTATGGCCATCAATCCCATCGCAGAAAAAAGAATTGCAAAGATACTCAGCTCCTAACCAATTTCAAACCTATTGGAGACAACAAAGCTGATGTCATCAACAAAGCAAAAGGATTAAAAGCACAAGGCTACACCCCAATAAGCTTGGTTCTTGAATTAGCCGCAAATGATTTAAAAACTGAAGCACAAGCCCAATCCCGCATTGTTACCTTAGTAAGCGACGGTAAAGAAACGTGTGAAGGAGACCCGTGCGCCGTAGCACGTGCCTTAGCTGAAGCTGACGCAAGCCTCGTCATCCACACAATCGGCTTTGCCGTCGATGTCGCAGCTCGTTATGAGTTACAATGCATCGCCAAAGCAGGCAGAGGCACATATTTTGAAGCAGATGACGCTGACAAATTAGCTGAAAAACTATCAGCAGCTGTTAAAACAATTGCCATTGAGCTTCCAAAAGAAGTGAAGGTCAAAGAGAAAAAGCCAGGCCGCTTAACACTGAAAAATCCATCAGCAAGTCGCCATAAAGTTTACAATTCTAAAACCAATAAACAAGTTGGACAATTAGATGCAGTAACCACCTCAATGGTTCTTCCTTCAGGGTTTTACAAAGTGAAATTTGGCAATGCCTATTGGCGTAGCATTGAAGTCGTAGATGGCGAAACAACATTTATCGAAACAGCCATTGTCAAATTACCAAGCGCCAGTTTTAGAGGACATAAAATTGTCGATTGGGAAACAAATGAAGAAATTGGCAAACTCTCATCGTTTGGAAATTCAATGAATTTGCTGCCATCAAGCTTCAATATCATGTTTGGTAAATTAGCTATAAAGGTGGCTTTAAACCCAGGCGAAGTCAAAATTATTGATGCCGGCTCCGTCCAATTCAAAGGCTTACCCATCAATAGTCGTTATATTTACGACGAAGAGGGAAACGAAGTGACCTCAGTGTCTTCAACTCACTCAGCTGCAACACTACCACCTGGCAAGTACCACCTGGAGCACAATGACAAAAAATATCCCTTCACAATTCCTGAAGGAACACAAAAAATAAAAATCCAGCTTAAATAACTACAAAATGTACAAAAATGGCCCTTCGATATGAAAATACGAAGGGTCATTTTTATTTTCCAACCTAAATCAGTAATATCCATCGATAAAAAAACATTTTATCGGTCCAATTAACCGCTCCAAATAATAAAAAAACGCCGCAATAACAGACGATTGTAAAAATAAATGTGTTTTTTTAAAAAGAGCGTCATAAACCGCTTGAACTCAAGGGCATTTATGATGTAAGCCTGTCGGCGGAGAGGTGGCCGAGTGGTCGAAGGCGCTCCCCTGCTAAGGGAGTAGGCGGTTTGTCCCGTCTCGAGGGTTCGAATCCCTTCTTCTCCGCCATTTGCATTCCATTGCCAGAATGCTCCGCTAACACCTTGAATGGTAAGGTAGTTTTTGCGGTTCGAAAACCCTCATTTCGCGTGTATGGTACACGCTCTACAAATACAAGCTTTAGAACGGCTCTTTTGTCCTCTAAATGGTCTGAAAGCCATAGTTTCTGCGGGTTTTGGAGGAATTCAAAGGCGGTTCGAAAAACTCTCTTAATGTCTCCCGAATTTTGTGTTGAAGTCCCTCTTTTTTCGATCAGCAAGTGTTTGCGGGATTGTAAATCTTCTATTTTATTTTCGTACGCGGTGATCAAACTATTGTTGTTGGTTTCAACGATGCGTTCCAGAAACTGTTCAATCTTTTTGTCCAGTTCGACAAGTTCCCGATTAATACCCACGTGCAGTTTTTTAAGCTTTTCCGCTTTATTTTCCCACATGTCCTTGAACATATGAAAAGCCATGCGAAATAAATCCTCTGAAGGCGTTAGATCGGTCAAGAGGCTTTCAAACTCCCCTTCTATCACATCCTTGCGGATTGATTTACGATGGCCTTCACAGCCTTTCTGGAAGCATTCGTAATAGGGATATTTTTTATTGCGGCCTTTAGCCCAATAAGCGCTCATGGGTTGGTTACAATGACCACAGGTAACGAAGCCGCGCAAAGGAAAATCTTGATTGAGGTCTTTACGGGCCGGAGCATTCGCAAGTGCTTTGCTATGACTTTGAATGGCTAGATAGGTTTCATAACTGATTAGCGGTTCATGCTTGCCTTCTATCATGTTCAAGCCCCATGATTTGCGGGTGATCACACCCGCATAGATCGGACGAGATAACAATTTTTCAAGTGTACGAAACGTCACCTCTCCTTTTTTGCTTTTAGGGAAGTGTGGTTGATTTTCATAGAAGCGTTTAAGTTCTGAACGCGATTGAAAACGCCCTGTAGCGTAGCCTTCCAACCCTTCGGCAATAATGGAAGCTAGAGGTTCGGAACGCACCAGCACTCTGCCGTTGCCGGGTTGCCTTTCAAAATGATAGCCAAGTGGTGCAGGAAATACCCAATAGCCATTCATCATACGGGCACGCATCCGGTTCTTGGTTTGCTCGCCGTTCTTTTCCCGGTGGTGTTGTGCGACAGAAGCCAGCATGTTTTCAATTAGCAGAGAATCAGAATCTTCCCCAAATTCTATGGAGGGAGATTCAAGCTTGCCTCCGGCTTTGGAAATGAGAACGCGAAGTTCTAAATGGGCTTCTAAGCCGCGAGCTAGGCGAGAGATATCGTCAATAATCACAACACAGCTTTGCGCTTTTGATTGACGCAAATAATTCAGCATCGCTACCATGGCCGGGCGTTTGGCAATCTTACCCGTCATATCATCCTGAAAGACTTCTGTGACTTGATAGCCCTTATAGGATGCATATTCGCGGCAGCGCGTTTCTTGTGAGCTTAGTCCTGTACCATTGATCGTTTGTTTGGCACTGGATACGCGGCAATAAATTACCGCTTTTGGTTTTGGGGTTTGTGGCATTTCGACTCCTTACTCTCTCGCGCCCTCCTCTTGTAGTTCGCGTTATTTTTTGTAGTTTTATTGGGTTGGCTTTATTCTATCACAGGCCGCGACTCCGGCCCAACTTTTTCGGTTTTTTGTTCTAGACATAGTTGCACAGGATCATCTCCCAATGCCCGGTCAAAGCCGTTTTGAATGATATTCCAAACTGTTTGAATTAATTCTGTTTCTGCCTGCTCATCTAAGTCTAGATGAGCGATGTGATGGCGATATTTTTTAATGTCAGGAGGCATGACGCAATTATCCTTATGCCTGCACCAAGCGCAGGTTCGAGTTGTTTTAATTTTGTGAAAAATATTCGCGGAGAAAGTCTCAACGCGTTGATACGGACATGTACCTATCTATTAGATGGTGAAAGCTTAAACCAAAATCAAGATACAATCACCCCATTGATAGGAATATATTCCCTTGTATTTTAAGAAAAGTCAAGAATAATTGTTGATGGGAGAAAGTACTTTGCAAATTCTTCTAGATGTTGAGCAATATATCACAGACATTAAAAATGCAATCCAGGCTTAAAACAGCAGGATAAAAAAATATTTAAGGATGATGTGTTGGATAAACTGTTTCATGTATTTATTAGCTCAACTTACAGTGACTTAATTGATGAGCGGAAGAAAGTCAGTGACGCTGTTTCAAAGGCTGGATACGTTGCTGAAGGAATGGAAATATTTCCTGCTTCCAGTCAAAAACAAATGGATTTCATAGAGCGAGTTATTGATCGCTGTGATTATTATTTTCTGATAATTGCTGGACGTTATGGATCAGAGGCTGAAGATGGTCAGAGTTATACCGAAAAAGAATTTCAATATGCTAAATCTAGGAAAATTCCTGTACTTGCCTTCATCAGAAATGACCTTGATAAACTCGAAGTTGAGGATATCGAACAAGATCCTGAGAAACAGAAAAAATTAGAGAAATTCATTAATTCATTCAAAGATGACACATTGGTAGACTTTTGGTCACAACCTGATGAATTAGCTGTCAAAGCACTAGCTGCACTCTCACAGGAACGAGCAACGCATGAAGGAATTGGATGGATCAGAGGTGACAGTGCGGCGAGCACAGCTATTCTCACTGAGATAAATGAGCTACGGAAGGAAAATAGTGAATTAAAAAATGAATTAGCTCAAAGCAAACCATCTCCAATTTTTGAAGAGATAAATCTAGCCCGTTTGGATGAAAATTTCGAAATACGTTATAGGATCAGAGGCAATGATAATTATAGCTCAGCATCTCTTTCTTGGCTAACTATATTGGCTGCTACCGGGGCAAATTTTCGAAAACCTTCCAACACTTCAAGCCTTGAAGAAGGGCTAAAGAGAGCAATACGAAGAGCAGACGATTTAGGTAACCACCTTAGTATTTCTATAATAGATACGGAAGATAAAGAGCGCATTCTCATGCAATTTGAAGCTCTTGGAATAATGAAAGCCAATACTTACAATCTGAAAAATGGCGGGCAAGCCATTTTCCACCAACTGACAGATAATGGACTAGCAATAATGCTACGAGAAAATGTTGTAAAATCTACCAAAGAAAATTAAATCAATAAATTGGTTACTGTGAGTATAGGTATTTCATAATTCAGTGGAGAAAAGTTCAATGGCAACAGCATATTTTAACGAAAAAGTAAAAGACCAAAATACGGATATAGAAATGAATATAGAATTTGGTGTCTCTAACTTTTATGTTGGTTCTGAAGTTCGTGATGGTATTGGAGAAGATAGTATTTATTTCATCGTAGATGGAAAAAATGTCACTATGAACCGTAAAGTTGCAAAACAGTTTGTTGATGCAGCCCAAAGTCTTGGAACTTATTATGGATTTAATGAATAACTTTCGGTGTACATAGGCATCAAAAAGATTGATTGAAATTTAAAACTTGAGTTTGATCAGTTTGATGGCAGATAGAAACGATGTAATTGCCAAATAATTTCGCAACGAACTAACCATTTAAGATGCAAAATTCAACATTTATAACGAGTTATTAGAAGATCAGTCCTTAGTATCTCTCGTGAATAAATTGACAAAGTTAAACGAGCCGAATTAAACATACGCAAGATGTGTGTGGGTGTCGGACACCCTCACCTCTTGGAAAGGGAGATGCTGCGCTCTCCCGTTTCATCCCTCTCGCTTTTGGCGCGTTTTGGGTTCAGATGAACCGTCAACGTGCCAAGCAAACAGATCGTTGTTTGATCCCTCGCAACAAGGCGTTTGTTGCAGCGCCGTTTGGGGATGTTATCGCGCTCCCCAAAACCCCATCGATCAAAGAGCGTTTCGTAGCCCCTTGAAACCCCACGACCAGAGCTTGGAGATATGCGTCTCCATCTGGACTAAACCATGCAGGAATTGATGGCTGTTCCATCCCATTATTTTTTTAATTGCATTTTTAATTTGAGCATGTGGCGTCAGGTTTATTGTTTATTTTAAGTGTATATATTTTGGCGTTTATTCGCATTTTTATGGCTGTCTTAACGGGCTGGCGTGAACCAAGCCCTGTAGGTCTTGGCCATGCGGCTTTCATCCCTGACAGGAAAATATGGTGCTGCTAATAGCAGCACGTTTTGTTGTTGGGGAAACCAAGAGGCTTTGCCTCTTTCTCCCCACAAGTAAAATGGGGCGTAGACCCCGCAACACTGGCCGTGGTTCGCAACCGGCGCATAAGCGCGGTTTGCTGCACCCGCACCACTCAGCATTGATTTTTCTTGTCCCCTTCCATCTCCATCCTCGCCGGAAACAGGGTTGCATGTGCAACCCATTTTTTATTGAGAAGAGGAAAAAGAGATGATCCGTTTATATGCCATTCCCTATGACATGACCGCAGGTGGTTTTTATTTTAACAGCTTAAGCGAATTTGTGATGAATAATGCCAACAACAAAAATGACCAAGGATACGCGATAGAGGAATATGAAATTCAGTTTCTTGATGGCGATTTAATTGACGCAAAACTAGCCAAAGCGTGGGGATTAAATCAAGCTAATTTCGCCAGCTTTTTAGAAAAAGCCGAGCAATGGGAAGAAAGTGATAAAATCTCTTATATCATTGCCGTAGGTGAATGTGGGTATTCTCACAATCAGGTTGTTGATGCACCGGAAGATATAGACATCACACTGTATGAAATTCAGTTCATGCGAGAACTGGCAGAGCAATTTGTAGATGATGGTTTGTTTGGTGAGATACCAACCGCGCTTGTAAATTATATTGATTATCAAGCCATCGCACGAGATTTAGAGATGGAATATTCCACGATCAATATCGCCGGAAAATGGTTTATTTATCATTGTGGCTAGCACTAGAATTTTTCTCTAGGGCGCGCTGCATTGTCCAGATAGAAACATTGTATTCATCGGCAAGTTTTTGCATATCACCCTTGAGGTCTGATAAACGCAGGGCAGCCATACCAATTTGAGCTTTGGAGAGTTTAGGCGGCCTGCCCAGGCGCGTACCGCGTTTGCGGGTAGCTTCTAGCCCTTCTTTGGTGCGTTTGCAAAGTAACCTGCGTTCAAACTGCGCCGCAGCGGCCATGATGGTATAGGCGAATTCTCCATGCGGTGTGGCCGTGTCGATACTGAGGGAAATAATCTGAAATGTAATGCCGCGTTTTTTAAGCTTTTCTGCGGTGGTGATAGCATCTATAGTAGAGCGAAATGCCCGATCTAAATCCCAGACAACAAGAGTGTCCCCGGCTTTTAATTGGGTAAGTAGCTTTTCAAAGACAGGCCGTTTGGCCGAGACAGCAGACAGTGTTTCAATATAAATTTTATCACACATACCGCGCAAACCATCAATTTGGCGGTCAGGACTTTGTTCACTTTTGGAAACCCGTAAATAGCCTAATTTCTTCATGTTCACCCCTGCTCGTTTGTTGCTTCAAATCCTCATACACGAGCAAAAATGAACGTTTTTGCTTCACCTGATTTCTCCAGTTTTACAGTGAAAAGACCTACCGGGTTAAACCCCTAATTTGCTTATATTTTCAACATATATGATAGCATATTTTATAGTCATAATGGAAATTTAAGCAAAAACGTTCCTTTTTGAATCTGTCTTTTATCAAGTCTAATCAGCTATTTGCAGCGGTTATTGGGGCTTTTATATGTGTTTTTAGTTCAATGGGCATTAACAAAGCACAGGCCGTTGGATACACAACAAACACTGTTCTTAAAATTATGAGTGACAAGGAATTAAATGCTTATTTGTCCGGCATTATTGATGGCTTGGCTTACGCCCGTTATGTGCAAGATGGTAAGAAATCATACAAAGGCATGAAGTGTATTTCTGACTGGTTTTACAAGGACAAAAAGACAATTCCTAAAATCTTGCGAGCTTTCGCACATTTTAAAGATAGCTTTGCCAATTCTGTTGTTGGGGCATTGGCGGCGAAGGAGTGTCCTCTTCGATGAAACCACAAGAATTAATCCATCTTAAAAATACGTTTTCAGAGCGCGCCCGCATGAAGCACGATCAAAAATTGACCAATCAACGTGAACAAATACAAGAAAAACAAAAGCGCAAACAGGCCGAGCGTGATGAAGATTTTGACATGTTTATGACCGTTGTTCTGGCCAGTCAAGATGATATTCAATCCTTTCAAAATATACTGGATGAATATGAGAGCAAGGCAACAGAACGGATTTTAGACTTACAAAATCAGCTGGATCAGCAACTCATAAAACAACAAGAAATGTTGAATAATGCATATGTCTTGCCGGATGGTCGCCGTGTGTTCAAATATAAAAACACAGACAAGATTATTGATGAATTTGGTAAGAAAGTTTCTTCTGACGTTATTGATACAGATTTCATCCCTGACCATCACCCTGATGGAGAAACATATCAATCTACATTTGATAATATTTCCAAGACACGCGAACAAAGAAAAGAAGCAATAGAGTTCCGAGATCGGGTCAATGAAATGCAGGATGAGATTGATCAGGGTAAGGTGTCAGAAGATCGTCTAAATGATTTAAAATCAGAATTTGACGATATAATGCCAGACAGTTTGCGTCCTGAAGAACATGTACAGCCGGAAAAACCGAGCGTTAATACAACTGCCTCAGAGGTAGAGCAAAAAGCAATCATCCCAACCAACAACACTGGTCTTTAATTACTCCGCATCTTCATCATTTGCAATTGAGAGTGAAGCCCCCTCCTCCCCAGACAAAATAGCTTCTACCTGATCTTGAGCAGCAGCTAAATCCTTATGTAGCCAAGTAATTGACCCTTGGCTTGTGTTAAGCGTGCGGGAATGTATTTCCAATGTCCCAAGCGGCCAAGTTGCAGCAATAGCAAGGATGGCAGCAATGCAGAAGATGATTTGCTCATACCAATATAAAAGGTCTGCATTGATGAGCATAAAGCCTGCAATCAAAATACTAAGGGCGATCCCCATTAGAAATAATGGCCGTCTTAAAATCAAATTTTCAATATGTCGGATTTTATAGCGGTGGCCGCGAAAGCCGAGGATTTTTTCTGTCACAAAAATCGGACCGGATTGCATGAGGATGGTTTGTGATGTGGTATTCATTTATTTACTCCTATTATTTAGCGGGATTGCCACAATTTTGAGAGGCAATCAGACGTTGGTTCAATTGATTTAAGGGTTGAATGGATGCAGGTTCCCAGAACCGCAAACTGGCGGCATAAAGCGCAAGGTCAGTGCGATCCTGTAGGGTTTCAGAAATAACGCAGCCGCAATACCCTTTTTTAATGGGCAGGGATTTTTTTTTATGTGCAAAGCGTTGTTGCACTTTATTGCGGAGTTCTATTTCAGAAAGAGTGGTAACCGCTTTACCAAGCCCTTGCAGGCCTTGCGCAACCTCTTCACCGAATAATTGCAATAGCGGACTGGCAAGCCCCATGACCTGTTGCTGTTTGGCGCGTTCGGCGGCTCTAAAGGCTTGAATCTCCGAACGGTATTTTTGGTAAAACGCAGTTTTGGCCTTATTCAAGGTTTTTGTGCATGCCGGATACCAAATATTGTCTGTCAGGCGCGGGGCGATGATGTTGGGGGCAATGATGAAAAAATTGAGACCAAACCAAGCCAGTATGGCAAGAGCCACTGGCATGATTGAATCGATAAAAGGAATATCCTTGAGGGAAAACATTTTTAAAACTCCTATTGTTTTGAATGTTGTGTGTAAAAAAGTTGAAAGCTGCTTATGGCAAAAAATCATCCAAAGTCACTTCAAGCAGCGCAAAGGTTGGACAATCAGAACGGGGAAATTTATGAGAACCGGTTTCTATATGTTCGAGGCCTGTAATGAGAGAAATATAAGCGCAGCGTTCCAGCCACCCGGATTGTTTGGAATAATGCGTATCGAGCAACAAGGCTGGAGAGCCAAACCATAAAAACAGGCCGGGTATGATCACTAGAATTGATGCAATTATGATCATGCTGCGCCGAAACGGATCGCGGGTTGTTCGGTTGAAAATGGGGGTTTGAAATAAAGGGGGAGTGTTGCCCGGCTTTTGCCAGAAATTGAATATAGACATTATAGTTTCCTGATTTTATCTAAAGGTGAAAACGTACAGGAAGATCATCTTGCGGTGGTGCGCCCGGCACGACACCCGCTTGATTGCGCCACGGCAACACTTGCCGATAGCTCACCAAATCGATCATCACTGTAGGAAGTTGTTTAAAAAATAAAGCCGCCTGAAAATCTTTCATGTGCAAAAAATCGTCTGGGCGATAACGGGGCAGGCCTTTTTCTGACATGCCAACAGAGTAAGATTTGTTACTATCCGCTTCAGCACCCTTTGGTAGATTTGTGCTTTCTGACATGACGCTGATCTGACCACTACGCTTGGAGTATTCATCTGCGTCTTTGGTGGATGAACATTTCCATGACAGGACGATTTCGGATTGTGTTGTAAAGGCTGAAGCTTCTTCACCATATCTACTTTTGTAGCTACTTGTGTCCTGTATATAGCTTAGAAGTTGGGTTCCTAAAGATCGCCCCACATAGAGCGCTGGCAACATACTTGGCAATGCGCCCTTACTTAAATTGGCAAATTCGTCAGCAATGATACTTAGGCGTGGCTCAAAACTATTTGCCTGTAATGCAAGGTTGGTAATAACCTCAAGACATAGCCCCGCTGCAATGCCGTGCGTGTCTGATTGTGTGGGATCAGTAACCAACAAGATTGTCATAGGTTTGCGCTTAATATCGCATGGATCAAAATCGGAATAAACCGAGTGTTGCCCTAAGTGACTGGCTGGATCGTAAATTTCAAGCGCGTTCTCAACTTCTGATAAGACCGCCTCAAATGTCTTGGCCGCATTTTTCCATTTACTCAGCATCCGTTTTGCCGCGCCAGAAACACTTTTCTCATATTGATTAAGAGTGGTTAGGTCAGTTAGAAAAGTCCGCAACTGATCATCACCACTGTTAACTTGCGTATAGAGGTAAGGAAGGTTGCAGCATAACTCTCCGGTGGTGGCTTCTAGAATGGCAGCGCCAACCAGCAGCCAAGTCAACCATTTACGGGCTTGATTGCGAAAGAAGATATTATCACCACCTGCCCCGCCTTTGGGTTCGGCGATCAGGGTTGAGGCGATCTTCCTTGCTTCATTAATCACAACAGAATTGCCTTGATCAGCAAATTCCACCAAATGCCCCGCTGGATTAAAATCAGATGGCTGAAACTCAGTCCCACCCATTTGATTTCCTAAATCTATGACCCTCACTTCTTGGCCAATATTTTGGCGGTGTTTGGCAACAAGACAAGCAGGCTCTTTGCCCTTACCTGTTGCTAGAATATTGCGGTGAGGGCCAAGAGCAAGACAGATCGGTGCAAAGGACGATTCAGTTTTACCACCACCCGTGGCTGCCCGAAACGATAAATGCGCCGCCCCGCTATAAAACAACATCTTGTCACCGATGGCTCCAAGGGGAATGCCGTTGCCATCAGGGTTTTCTGTTTTTAGTCCAGCCTGTACAAGCTCATTCAATCCAACATGATCGGTGCGACCATACAGGCCAGTTGGTGTAGCCGCGCTTTCGAAAAACTTCCGCCAACCCCAGTCCTCAAACAAGGACCAACCAGTTTTAAAAACGCCCAGCAAGAACAGAGCTAGAAAAATCCAACCGACCACAGGCGGCAACGGCACTGATTGAGTGAATTGGTAAACGACATAACAAATCGCCGTCACCACCGCTAATTTTACCGTGCCGGACTTTTGCTGATTACTCATGCTCAGCGTTCCTGCTCTTGTTCAGAGTGGTTCTGTTGAGCCCCAGACCTATTTTTTTGAGCTCGGTCCCATTCGATTATGTGGTCTAGATCAGCTAATTTTTCATTTTTAATATTGTTCAATCTACTGGCATCTTGATGACGAACATCTCTTTTGGCCTGTTCTTCTAGAATTTTTATGTCCATATCTATATCTGCTTGTGCACCAGTCGGACGTAAAGCAGGAGTTTTCATGTATTTTCTAAAGAGTTTATTTTCCGCTTTAATCAATCTGAAAACCCGGCTTTGCCTCTGCTTCTTTTCAGCTTCAAGCATCTCTCGCTCACCTTCTTGTTTCGTCGCAAGATAATATTTTCTGCCTTCAGGACTCAGAGAATTCAAAAGTTGAACTTCATCTTTATGCTGATTAAACTCTTGAGAAACCTCACCTTTCGGTCCGAAATTGGTTGAAGGATTGGTGTTTGTGTTATCGTCAACAGACATAGTTTTTCTCCATATTGTTAATGAAAGGAATTGAAATGATCGAATTTGAAGAGGGGCAACCCCAGTACAACCAAGAAAGATTGCAGGGTGAAATCATCGGCACATTGGCCCAATTAAATGAGGAATATGAAACGCAAAACCTAGAATTGGCGTTTGCTGTTTTACGCGGATTAAATGATTATATTTACAAGCATGCAGAACCCACAGAAGTTGCCGCATACCTCCGCGAAGCGGGAGAAATCTTACTCCATCAAGCCGAAGCGGTTGAGAGTGTTCTTCAAGAGGATTTCAAAAGAAAATTAAATTAAGTAAACCGTGCGCACGGTAATTTTTCTTTTGTATATCAAGATGCGGAAAACAACTCTCCGCACTCTATTGAGGGCTCATTCCGCCTCCCGCTTTGTCCAATCCGCTAAGAAATTGCGGGCAATGTCATAAACACGGGCAGTGCCGTAAAGCTTTCGAGACAAAGTGTAATAGCTACCCTGAGCATCCCGTTCAGCCGTAGATTTTCTATGGCGGTCAGACTGATCAAGGTTTAAATAAACTTGATTGATGTCTGCGTGAGCTTGAAACCCTAGACGCTCAAAAGTTTTTCGGGAGGCAACATTTTCTGAGCCATCTGAATAAACCCTGATAGAACAAACGGGGGTTGGCAGGGATACATTACTTGTATGGGCATGGACTAATCCAGTTGCAGCCATTGTAGCGCCAATCCGGTTGCCACGAAAGAGTGGCTTTACCACGGCTCCACGTAACCAAAGGTGATCACCGCTGGTTTGACAATGCAGGCCGCCTAGAAATTTACCGCAGCTTGTTTCCGCCACTACTATGTGTGCATCACGGGCAGCAAGAGTGCCCTTGTCAAATCCAAGCAAATGCTGGTTGGTATCCTTATCAAGCAATGCCTCACTGAAGGTTTGGCAGTATTGATCCGTTGTCTTATCACACTGCTTATGGGGCATGCTGGTTACTTTTAATTCACCACAAGCAGAGTGAACAATGTATGTACCCAAATGGGTTGTTGAGTTTAAATTAGTCATCCTAGTCCTCCTCTTTGTTCGTGTTAGGGGTTGTTGGTTTAAAGACAGCCTCTGCTGCTTCTTTTGAAGCCTCTCCTTTGGCTTGGTCATAAGCCGAGAAGATTTCGCGCAACTGATCCGCTGGTAGAACAAGGTTGAATGCACCGTTGTTATATTCAAAAGGAACTTGAAGGTAGCCATAAGCGACAACCCCTTTTGTCCCATGAAACTCCGCCGGAAACACACGGAAGTGAGATGTTTGATTGGTTTTGCTAGTCATTTATTTACTCCATCAAATGGTTGTTGATGAAAACTATTTAGGCCTAATTTTTGGATATTGGCTCCCGGACAATCCACGGAGAACCCACGGAACACAAGGATAAGCGAATGAAAGATATGAAGAATTTGCATTCACTTTTTTTAATGTGCTATTATTATTCCTATGAGTTCGTGTGTAGAGGAGTACCAAGTTAAAGTTACCCGCGATGCCAAAACTGGAAAAATTAACAGTGAAAATTGGTATTTGCATGGAAAGCTACACAGAGTTGAAGGCCCCGCTGCAAGGGTTTTTGATCCCAATATAGGTGCCCTCATTGTTGAGGAGTGGCATAGAGATGGCTCTCTATGGCGTGAGGGCGGCCCCGCAAGAACAACCTTTGACGCACAAACCCGACATCCAACATTCGAAGTCTGGCGCAACCATCATGGCGTCCATCGACCTGATGGTCTTCCTGCAAAAACGAATTGGTGTGCAAATACTGGCAATGTTACCAGTATGAGGTTTTATGAATATGATTTAGAGCACCGAGAAAACGGGCCATCACAT
Source organism: Hyphomicrobiales bacterium 4NK60-0047b (assembly GCA_040367435.1). Classification (NCBI taxonomy): domain Bacteria; kingdom Pseudomonadati; phylum Pseudomonadota; class Alphaproteobacteria; order Hyphomicrobiales; species Hyphomicrobiales bacterium 4NK60-0047b. The sequence goes on from BAABWY010000001.1 coordinate 836,035, forward strand.
ATACAATTTGGAACGGATGGTAAAACCATTGTATTTGAAGAATGGAGGCGACATAAATTAATGTCGAGGGAAGGAGGACTACCTGCAATTACTGAACGAGATGCAAATACAGGCGTTATCGTAAGAGAGGAATATTGGATTGCAAATTATCTTCACAGAGATTCTAATAAACCTGCAATTATTTACAGAGACGCAGGATCGGGCGAAGTCACACATCAATTCTTTTATGAGCATGGGCAAGAATTAAACACCAGCAATATCCCTAATATTCAACCTTGAGTATACTTATGTTTATGATAATAATTTACGCCTATTTCCATAAGGATATTTGCGTATGCCTGTCAAAACTTTTGCTCAATTCAAAAGCGACTGCAAAAAATTAACTGATGATGAAAATGCTCTTGGTAACGCTGTCGCTAACCAAATAAAGGAATACGTGGATAACAGTCCACATCCTCGTGGTAAAAAAGACGAGGCATACGAACGTTTTTTTGAAAATATTTACAAAAAAACAGGTCAAAAACCTCCTGCTGCAATCCCTGAAAGTATTACTGGCAACCAAACCCCAAGTAAATATAGGGATGAAATCAAACAAGGCAGAGGAGACCAAACTTTCGTTATCGCAATTTTTTATTGGTTTTCAGAAATATGTGAAGAAAAAGCTTATTCAGAAGCAATAAGAAAAGCACTTACTGAAGTTACTCCTCCAGAACAATCTCCCCCTCAACCCTACTTAGAGCCACCATTTGATGGCAATCTAACCGAAGATGACTGGCTAAACCCACGTTATGAAGATGGAATACCCTTCCAAGGACGCGAGTATGAAAAATCCTTGTTAACTGCATTTGCTAAGAACCCTGACATTTTCAAGATATGGGCTGTATCAGGACCTTCTGGTGCTGGAAAAACGAGATTAGTATCCCACTGGTTGAGAGAATTTATAAAAGCTGAAGGCCAAGATAGGTGGAATATTGGCTTTTTCACTAGAGATGCGAAAGATGATTTTGGTGTCGAAGAGTTCAAGAACTGGATACCAGACAAACCAACATTTATCATCATTGACTATATTTACAATTTCAATGACATAATCAAAGCACTTTTTGATAAATGCTATAGAGAACAAACTTATCTGCAACATCCTATTCGATTATTGCTAATAGATCATGTTTTCCCTCAAAGTTTGGATGATATAACCAATGATCATTATTTAGGTGACCTCACTACGGGCAGTACAGACCTCTTTGAAAAGAAGAAAGTGTTTTTTGACAATTCCCCCATGCAACTTGAAAAAGAACAACAGAATGCCGATGATTTGAAGGAAATCGTGGCGTACGCTGCTAATATGTGGAATATCAATCCAACACCAGTTGATGACAAATTAATTGATGAAGCCATTTCATTTCTGGAAAAAACAAAGGGGGCTTTTTGCCCTTTATTTGCTGCTCTTAAAGGTTATGCAATTGGACGAAACTACGACACACCTTTTGGTGATCGCCGTGGCTTGATCAAATACTATTTAGAATCTACTGAACGATTACCTTGGGATAATAAAGATAAAAGCAAAGCCAAGATCGGTAAATGGGTCGGTAGTTTTGTAAGCGTAGCAACAATCTTACGAGATATTTCTTTTGAACATCTTGCTCAGTTTTTACCGGATGATTTGTATGACAATCACGATGATATCATTGCCAGATGTAAAACAATTACTTCCAGTAATGATATTGTTATTTTACCTCCATTCGAACCGGACATTCTAGGGGAGTCTTTCTTCCTCTTATGGTTTGAGTCTGTAATTGCGGATCATAAATGCAAATCTGGATTTATTGATATTTTATGCAATCCAATAAATCAAAATGAGGAACAAAAACACGCAGAAAATTTCTTAGGGTTTATTGAGCGCCTTACTCGAAATCTATCCAACGACATGATAAACTGGGAACAGTCAAGTGGCATAGATAAATCATTGAGTTTAATAGTTAATTTTCTAAATTCCGACAGTTATCCCGAAAACAAAGCTATTAGTTGGACGGTATCTATCGCTCTTGTTGATATAGTTAAACAGCTCAAAGAGAAAAATTTAGAACAGTTCGCTTCTAAATTATTTAAACAGATACACACAAATGATTTTGAAAGAGCTTCCGATAGTTTTTTAAATCTTAAAACAGTTATTGCATTTATTGAATATTTTGAAATTGCATACGAAAAAGGTAAGACTAACAAAAATTTAGAAAACACCCTTTTGAAAATATTAAAGAACTTTGAATTGAAAAACGACAGTAAATCTACTGTGTTAATGATGATTGCCTCTAATTTCCGAATAAAAACGAACGCCATTCGGCATCTAGAAAAAATAAATCACAGTATTATAAACCATAACGTTAATCGTAAAAATTCTTTTGGTTGGACAGCTACGATGTACGCTTGTCATTACGGGAACAAAGACATTGTTGAACTATTAATTAGAGAAAGAGAAGATATTAATATTCTATCAGAAACAGGATGGAACGCGCTTATGTCCGCTTGTTATCAAGGTGATCCTGAGATCATCGACCTATTACTTCGTAACGGAGCTGATCCCAATATATCAACTTTTAATAATGGTAGGACCGCACTTATGTTAGTTTGTCATAAAGAAGACACTAAAATTGCCGACTTACTGCTTCGTAACGGAGCTAATGCCAATATGACAAGAACAGATACTGGTTGGACAGCTCTTATGTACGCTTGCCAACACGGCTATACCAAAATGGTTGATCTGTTAATGAGCCATCAAGCTGATGCAAATATTATAACTATTGATAATGGCACAACTGCACTTATGGCCGCTTGTCATCAAGGCTACACTGAAATTGCCAGCTTACTACTTAGTAACGGAGCTAATCCTAATATTGCAACAGATACTGGTTGGACTGCTCTTATGTGCGCTTGCCAACACGGCTATACCAAAATGGTTGATCTGTTAATGAGCCATCAAGCTGATGTAAATAAAACAACTATTGATAATGGTACAACTGCACTTATGACCGCTTGTTATCAAGATTACACTGAAATTGCCAGCTTACTACTTAGTAACGGAGCTGACCCTAATATAGCAACTATAAATACTGGTTACACCTCGCTTATGATGGCATGTCTAAACTCTCAACAAAAAATCGTTCAATTGCTCTTAGATCATGGAGCTGATATAAATGCAAAAGATAAAGAAGGGGACGATATTCTATATTATGCTGAAGAAGGTGGAGACACTGCCATAATTAATCTCATAGAAAATGAAAGACTTAAAAAACTCTAGTCTTTTAAGATGTTATGAATTGATATATTCTCTTTGAGATACGCAACTACTTCTATCAGGTACACCTCGTTCTCTTTCACTTGCTAACCACCTATTTAATTCATCGCTTAAGCACGCAAATATATACTCTCTTTTTTGTGCTAATTTTTGTATTTTACTCTGAAACTTCTGCCGCTCAAGCAGGTGTCGTTGAGAAAGTTGCAATTGTTCGAGTTCACCCCTACGTTGATTAGCCTCCAATTCAGCAGCGTTTCTCTTGATAATCTTTCTGCGTTTACCACTCACCCAATCCCACAGGCCGAGGATGCCCTTTCGGAGGCGTTTTGATCTCTCGATGGCTTCTGCGATTTGGCGGGTTTGTTGTTCTTTTTGTAGATTTTTACGTTCAATCCTTTGACGGTTTACAAGACGGTCACGTTGTTTTTTCAAAGTAAGAGCTTTGCGATTAAAATTGTTTTCCAGTTCTGATTTGAACTGATGATATTTACCTTTCATCATCTGATTGATTTTTTGCAGCGTCTCTTCAACGGACAAATATTGTTCTAGTTCTCCTAATCTGGATTTGAGAGCTTTTGTTTTTTCGCCTGTCCATCGGCTTAGGGAATAAATATTGCCTTGCCAATCCAGAGCTACGAAACCGCGCTTGTCCCCCTTACACAAATAAAAGCCTTTATCTTGCAAAGTAGAGACAAAAGCTTTTTTGCCATCAGATTGTTGCCAACATTCTTTTAAGACAGCTTTGATTTCTCTTGGATCACGTTTGGCGCGTTTGGCAACTTGATATTCTTCCAGTGTGTAATTTAATGGATCAGATAATGATCGGTCCTGAAAACCTTTTGGCAAATCCCAACCATGCATCAGGTACAGTTCTTTTGCCAATTCATTCAAACGTTCTTTGTAGAAAGGGAGATTGATGGCTTTCATTTCATTGCTATCAATGCGTGAAAACACAGCGTGGCAATGTTTTCTGCCGTTTTTTTCATGGAATAAAATAACATGTGGTTGATCCGCAAGCCCTAAACGTTCAGCAGATTCTTCTACAGCATTTTCATAATCCTCGATTGTTGCCACAGCCTGTTCCGGGGGTGACAATGACAGCGAGAACATAAATTGTTTGCAGTTAGTGGCTTTGCTGATCGCATGGATTTCTGTTAAAGCCCCTTCGACATCATTGGCGATAAAACCATTTATAGCATGAATAGTAATATGATCGTTATCGTGATCATTCATAAGATGCTGTGCCAGTTGTTTTGCACCGCCGCGTTGACTTCCTTTGAGGATCATTTAGCCCCTCCTCTGGGTTTTAACCCTAGAGCTTTAAGCAATGTTTTTCTTATGAATTTGATTTGCGTTGTGGCCGTTTTAATGTCGGAAAGTACATCTTCGGTTAATGGAAGCAGACCAAGTTTGGCAGCTATGGCAATTTCTTTTAGAGAATCCGCGACATCGCTTTTGCCAAGGGCAGCTAATATTTGAGCCAATAATTTTTGCCTAGCTTGTGGAGATAAACGTACGGTTTCTGTATTGATTGAGTCGGAGGATAGAAGCTTTTGACGAATATAAGCGCTAAGGGTTTTACCTTGCGCAGCTTGTTCGAGTGTCTGGCGCTCCTCTGGGCTTAAGCGCACAGAAACGCGCACGGAAGAACGCCCCCGCGAGTGGTTGGATTTAGTCATAGTATTTTTCCTGAAGATTAGTTAGGATTGTGAAAGCTGAGTATCAGCGATTAATCCCCGCTGTGATGGTCACAGCAGGGTAAATTTAACAATGAATGTGGTGGTGTTAGCGTTTTTTGGTGAGTGATGTATCTTTAAGAACATCGTTCCAGCGTTCGAATTCTTCGAATAACTGGTTCGAACTTTCTAGCTCATGCTCCGCCATTTTCCTTATAATTAATCGCATATAATAACAATAACATCTCATAAAGCTTATTGTTATGAAGCTCTTGTAACAACGAACCATCCTATCTAAGCTGATAGAATGACGAAGCAATGAAGTGGCTGCGATGAAAATATTACTCGTTGAAGATGATGAAAAGCTAAGTGACTATATCTCTAATGGTCTAAAAGAAGCTGGCCATGTCGTTGATTGCTCAACAGACGGCAAAGACGGCCTCTTTCTAGCAACAACAGAACAATATGACGCCATCATCTTAGATCGCATGCTCCCCTCTTTAGATGGCCTTACCATCTTAAAAACCCTGCGCGGAGCAAAAAACCACGTCCCCGTCATGGTGCTCAGCGCTCTTGGCGCTGTCGATGACCGCGTAAGCGGTTTACGCGCCGGTAGTGACGACTATCTCATCAAACCTTTTTCATTCTCCGAGCTTTTAGCCCGTGTAGAGGCACTCCACCGGCGTGGCTCAGTTGAGAACGGTCATCAAGAAACAACTTTGACGGCGGGCCCCATTGAAATTGACCTCCTCAAAAGAAAAGTCACGTCAAACGGTGAACCAATCACTCTGCAAACAAGAGAATTTAACTTACTAGAATATCTAATGAAACATAAAGGGCAGATAGTCACCAGAACCATGTTGTTAGAGCATGTCTGGGATTACCACTTTGACCCTCAAAGCAAAGTCATCGATGTGCACATAAGCCGTTTACGCAAAAAAATAGGTGATAGCTCAGCTTCAATCATAAAAACCATTCGCGGTGCAGGATACATCATAGATGACGGTTAAAAGAAGTTACTATTCAAGCTCAAGCTTCAAAATGGCCGCGCTTTTTACCATTCTACTCGGCGCATCGGCCCTACTTCTTGGCTCTTATCTTTACGATTTCAGCCGCCAGATTTTCATTCAAGAAACAGAAGCCGCAATCGACATTGAAATTGAGCACATTCTTATTTCTTTTGAAAACAAAACTCAAAACCAACGGATCACTTTTATAAAAGAACGGTCTGAAAAATATGCAAACCCTGTTTATTATTACCAAGACAGACTAGATAAAAAATTAGCAGGCAACATAGAAAAGCTCCCTAGCGAAGTCACACCTATTAGTGAAGGGATCATTAGCTTTTCATTACAAATAGCAGACACCCGAAGAGAGTTTGGCGCTAAAATCCACACCTTTGATGATGGCTCGCGGCTCCTCGTTGGCAGAGACATTGATGACATTATAAAACGATATGAACGTTTAAAGTTTTTTAGCATTCTTATTTTGTTATTTATGATGAGCGTTGTTTTAGTCAGCTTCCTCATCAGTATGTTTGTCGTAAGTCGTATTAACATGATCGGCCAAACCGCCCAAAACATCATGGCAACAGGTGACCTGTCAGAGCGCATTTCCATTGATAGTAACTGGGATGATTTAAGTAATCTCGCTCAAAGCTTAAACGCTATGTTAGCCCGCATAGAAGAACTAGTCATTGGCATTAGAGATGTCAGTGATAATATCGCACATGACCTCAGAACACCGTTAGCCAGATTAAGAACCCAATTAGAAGGCGCATTAAAAAAACCACTTTCTGAAGGTGAGATCGACAATCTATTAAAAGAAACAGACGAGCTACTCGGCACCTTTAACGCACTCCTGAGAATATCTCACATTGAAAAAGCCAGTCAAAAATTTGAATTCTCTAAGACATCACTAAAAACAATACTGAAAGACGTCATAGAACTATATGACCCACTGGCTGAAGAAAAAGAAATTCTAATCAAATCAGCAATGAATGAACTAAACCCCATCCCAGCTTACGGCCATCTCATTTTTCAAATGACGGCAAACATACTTGATAACGCCCTGAAATATTCTCCAAAGGCAAGCACAGTCCTCATTGAATTAGAAGAAGAAGAACACTATCAACTCATCCGCATCAGCGACCAGGGCATCGGCATAAGACAAGAAGAACATGAGAAGGTTTTCGATCGTTTTTATCGCTCAGATAAAAGCCGGCATACTGAAGGTAACGGACTTGGACTAAGTTTAGTCAAAGCTGCCCTTGCCTTACACAAAGGAAAAATCAGCTTTAAAGACAATAATCCAGGCTTAATTGTTGAAATCAAATTAAAGAAGTAAATAAATCCTTATCTTAAGTTTAAATTTTTGTAACCTTTAATCAATCTCAGAGTAAGCCAAACCACTCTAACCTCTTCTATATAGAGAGGGTAAAGTTGAATGAAAATCGCAATAATCGGAACCGGAATTTCAGGCATGGGGGCAGCACACCTCTTAAGTCGAAATCATGAGGTAACGATTTATGAAAAAAACGACTACATAGGCGGTCATAGTCGAACTGTAGACATCAAAACAAAAGATGGTGACATCAGTGTTGACACTGGCTTCATAGTCTTCAATGAACGAAATTACCCCAACCTTCTCAAACTCTTTGAAGCATTAAATGTCCCAACAACAAAAAGCAATATGTCATTCGGCGTAAGCATCAATGATGCATGGCTTGAATATGGTACAGGCTCTCTGAAAGATTGTTTTGCACAAAAGAGAAATATCTTCAGACCACAATACCTGAAAATGCTGCAAGATATTCTAAAGTTTCATAAGCACGCTTTAGCAAATGAAGCCACAACGCCTGACCTCACTCTAGGTGAATGGATTAAGGAATTAAATCTGGGTGACTGGTTCAGAGATTACTTTTTGCTCCCTATGGGCGGTGCAATCTGGAGCATGCCTGTTGAGCAAATGCTAAACTACCCAGCAAGTACGTTTATTCGCTTTTTTGATAATCATGGATTGCTCGGAATAAACGATGCCCCGCAATGGTATACAGTTAAAGGCGGCTCAAAAAATTATGTCAAAAGCCTCACACACAAATTCTCTAACCAAATCAAACTAAATTGCGACGTTAAAGAAGTCATCCGCAATGAAAACGGTGTCGATATCATCGATGCCAACAACACAACAACGTCTTATGAGCAGGTGGTCTTTGCCTGTCATAGTGACCAGGCGCTAAAGCTTCTCAGCCAACCCTCTCATCTGGAGAAGCAAATTTTAGGTTCAATTCATTATCAAGAAAACCTCATGGTCCTTCATAGCGATGTGAATTTCATGCCTAAAAGAAAAAGCGCCTGGTCAAGTTGGGTTTACCTATCGAACGAAAAGCAAGATAAAAACAATCATATGTGTGTGAGTTACTGGATGAACAATCTCCAACCACTTGCAACAAACACCCCAATCATAGTCACTCTCAATCCACCTAAAATGCCAAAGTCTGTACTAACCTATGATCAAGCAATTTTAGAACATCCCGTATTTGATAAGAACGCCATTTTAGCACAAGAGCGCTTAGATGAAATTCAAGGAACAGATAGAATATGGTATTGTGGAGCCTGGCAAAAGTATGGATTTCATGAAGATGGCTTGGCAAGTGCTATAAATATGGTATCCGCAATAGAAGGCAAAGACATATGCCTCTAGATCTCTCATATAAAACAATGACCGAAGAAACCATAGCCAATGAAATAATGCCTTATGGATCAACACAGGAACCTGTAGAGAGAAAAACTTTTTTTGAACCGGAGCAAACAACTACACCACCCCCCTGCCTGATTAATAACACACCATGCCTCATTAACGGTAAGGTCATGCATAAAAGGTTTGCTCCCAAAGAAAACAGTTTTTCATACCCCATTTATTATTTCAGCCTTCCACTCGCCAATCTAAACGAACTAAAAAAAAGCAAGTCTTTAAAAATTGATCGCTTCTCACTGACAAGCTTCTATAGAAAAGATCACGGTGAAAAATCTGAAAACGGTGATTTAAACATTTGGGCATATCAACAACTGACCAAATTTCATCTCCAAAACAAAGTAAAGTCAGTCACGTTAATTTCAATGCCTCGCATCTTAGGCTTTGTCTTCAACCCAGTTAGCTTCTGGCTTTGTTTCGATGAAAAAGAACAATTAAGAGCCATCATCTATGAAGTGAATAACACATTTGGTGAAACACATTCTTATGTCTGCGCAAAGAAAAACCAAAGCGTTATTGAAGAAAACGATTGGATGATTGCCCACAAAGAGTTTCATGTTTCTCCCTTCTTACCAAGAGACGGTCATTATCAATTCCGTATAAAATTGACCACACAAAAAATTGGATTATGGATTGACTATTATAATAAGGAAGGCAGACGAACTCTCACCACATCTTTAAAAGGCAAACTGGAAGAGTTAACCAAATCATCCCAACGAAAAGCCTTTTGGCAAACTCCATTTGTAACACTTCAAGCCATTACGCTCATTCATTGGCAAGCCTTAAAGTTAAAAATAAAAGGCGTAAAGTTTTTCAAACTACCCAAACAAAAATCAAAAAATGTATCAAGCAGCATCACACGCAGTCAGTATGACAGCAAGTGAGTAGGCCAGTAAAAATAGTCATTCTTAAAAGTTACAAAAATGTAACCTCAAAGTGATTAAGCGGTAGGGAAGAAACCATTAAAAAGGGTAGAGTACAAAGAGATTATTGAGGGATAACATGTTTCAGAAAACCATAACCTATCGTTTCTTCAAGGTGCTTGAAAAAATTAAATACGGATCAATCCGCATAACAACCCCAGATGAGAAGCAATATGAATTTTCTGGTCCCGAAAAAGGCCCCTCACTAATCCTCAATATACACGATTGGCGCACAGTCCCTCTCTTTGCTGCAAAAGCCGATATTGGTCTTGCTGAAAGTTACCGCGATGGCTGGTGGGACACAGATAATCTGGAAGCTCTGCTGCAGTTCGGCTTGAAGAATGAAAATGAACTTTCAAGCTACATCAACGGCAACGCACTTGGGCATCTTGTTTCACGCATCATGTATCTGTTCACAAAGAATACAATGAATGGCAGTAAAAAGAATATTCACGCCCATTATGATATCGGCAATGAATTCTACAAACTCTGGCTAGACCCAACCATGTCATATTCAGCCGCGATAGATGTAAATTCAAGTGACACCTTAGTTGATGCACAACTCAAAAAATATGACCGCATATTATCTTGCCTTGATGAACCAAAGGGCGCACTCCTAGAAGTTGGTTGTGGCTGGGGAGGCTTCGCTGAACGAGCTGTCCAAACATCTGATACGTCAGTCAAAGGAATTACAATTTCAAATGAACAACATGAATACGCAGCGAACCGCCTAGGCAACACAGCAAATATCGTCCTTGAAGATTATCGCAAACAAGGCGGCAAATACGATAACATCGTCTCTATTGAAATGTTTGAAGCAGTTGGACAAGAGTTTTGGCAAACTTATTTCTCAAAAATCAAATCACTCCTTAACCCCAAAGGTAAAGCCGTAATCCAAACCATAACGGTAGATGATCAAGCCTTTGATCTATATAGAAAGAGCGGAGACATGATCCGCACTTTCATCTTCCCTGGCGGCATGCTTCCAAGCCCAATTGTGTTTGATAGAGAAGCAAAAAAAGCCGGGTTTAAAGTCGGGCAACATTTTAACTTTGGTGTTGATTATGCACGCACGATGCAAGTCTGGAGTGATAATTTTGAAAAGAATATTAGTCAAATTCGCCAATTAGGCTTTGATGAAAAATTCATTCGCCTCTGGAGGTTTTATCTAGCCAGCTGCATAGCCCTTTTCTATCACGGTCGCACAAATGTAATGCAAGTGGAGTTGGTCCATGCTTAAACTCCTTAGTACATTCCTTGTTTTATGTTTATTTTTACCTATAGGCACAACACTTACCCAAGCAGAACCAAATTTAAAAAATAACATCGATCAAAAAATCTTACCTGGCGCTCAAAAGCTTGGCAGTGGCCGTTTAACATATTTAGGCTGGTCAGTTTATGATGCAACACTTTATAGCAAAAATAAAAAATTCAGTTTCAAGTACCCTTTCGCCTTAACGCTCTCATATCACATGCCTGCTAAAGGCAATGATATTGCAAAAATAACAATTCAAGAAATGAGAAATCTCGGCCTGAAAGATGAACTACGCTTAGCCACCTGGTACAGACAAATGCAAGCCATTTTTCCAAACGTGCAAAAAGGTACAGAGTTAACCGGAGTGTACAGTCCGGAAAAAGGAACACAGTTTTTTCTAAAACAAAAACTCATTGGCACAATTAAAGACAAACAATTCGGAAAATGGTTCTTCAAAATTTGGTTAAGTGAAAAGACCAGTTTTAAGAGCCTGCGTCTTCAATTATTAGGTTTGTAATGCAAAAAAAAACAAACCAAATCACAACAGTTTCAATGGTCCAATATGGATTCTTAGCCCTGCCAATAGCCTTTGCAGGGTTTCCAATTTATATTCACGGACCTGATTTTTATGCAAGTGAATTTGGTGCGTCCCTCACAAGCCTGGGCGCTATCCTCTTAGGCCTAAGACTGATAGACGCGATCCAAGATCCAATCATCGGCATCTTGTCAGACCGTTTTAAAAACCATCGAGCAACACTCATAATTATTGCGGCCCTCTGTCTAACTCTCGGCTTCTATCTCCTATTCAAACCCCAAACAAACATCAATATCTTACTTTGGTTTTCAGGGGCCGTTCTGTTAGTCACAACAGCCTATAGCATTCTAGTCATAAACCTCACAGCCATCGGCGGAATTTGGTCACCAGACAAACATCAAAGAACCAAAATTGCCATGACACGAGAAACTTTTGGCCTCATCGGCCTACTTCTCGCCGTATGCCTGCCCTCTCTGCTCAACACAAAAATGACACCGCAAATATCGTTTCAATGGATAAGTGCAATCCTATCAACTCTATTAATCGCTGGATTATTCATCTTCCTAAACTGGTATTCTAAAAATAGACATGTAATCGAACAAAACACTGAAACTAAATATAATTTTAAAATATATGACCAACTAAAATCACTTAGCCCAACAACTAAATTTTTTCTAACTATCTATGGTCTAAGCATGTTGGCATCCTCAATCCCCGCCATATTAATCATCTTTTACGTACGCGATTTTTTAAATCAACCTGGGTTTATAGGTCTGTTTTTAATCCTTTATTTTCTGACCGCTGCTCTTGGCATGAGTGTTTGGTCAAGCTTAAGTCAAAAAACAGATAACAAAGAACAAACCTGGATGTTCGCCATGTGCTTGGCTGTCGTAAGTTTCATATGGGTGCTTTTTTTAAACCCAGGTGATTTATATGCCTATGGGATCATCTGTATCATTTCAGGCTTTGCATTTGGCGCAGAGCTAACTCTACCCCCTTCCATTTTAGCGGATCATATCGCAGATGAAAAAAGAGAAGAACAAAGCGCATTTTTATTCTCCCAATTGACCCTATTAGCAAAGCTCTCATTAGCGCTCTCCACCGCTCTCATTTTTCCACTTTTAGAATATAGCGGCTTCGAACCATCAATGAAAAATAACGCAGGAAGCTTGTTCATTCTCGTCATTTGCTATGGCGGCATACCGTGTTTCATAAAACTGATCGCCATTGCTTTATTATATAACCACCCTCAATCACAACGCATTAAAGAAAGACATTAAATTCATGAAACGCTTAATGCTTATTATCCCCTTTTTATTGCTTGGAGCACTCCTCATGTTAACCAACTCAAAAAATCCAAAATTATCAAGCTATGACAACACGACCCCTAAAGCTGATATCCAGACTTACTTTAACGGCCCTATAAAAGCATGGGGCATCATACAAGATTGGCGTGGTCGAGTGGTCTCAAGGTTTGATGTTGATATGGTCGGCAGTTGGGAAGGAGGCGTCGGCACGTTAAAAGAAAATTTCCGTTATTATAATGGTGACACTCAGAAAAGAGTTTGGACAATCACCAAAAATGCAGATGGAAATTACACAGGCAAAGCTGATGACATCATTGGAGATGCTAGCGGATTTTCAAACGGCAGTGCCCTTCAATGGAATTATAAAATGGACATCACCGTTGATGACAGAACATATCGCATTAATTTCGATGATTGGATGTGGCAAATGAATGATGGCGTCTTGATCAACAGATCTTATTTAAAAAAATATGGCTTTACGGTTGCTGAACTCACCCTGTTTATGAAAAAGTAACCCCATGACCACATTTAAAAATGAAACAATCTGGATCGTTGGCGCCAGCTCAGGTATTGGCCGCGCCTTGGCAGAACATTTATCAAACTTAGATGCTAATCTAATTCTTTCTGCACGCAGACAGGCCGAGCTTGACAATTTAAATCAGGACCTCGGCGGCGCACATAAGGTCCTTCCCTTAGATATTGAAAATAATGAAGATATCCAAGCAAAGTTTCAGCACATCCGATCCAATGGAATAGAGATAAATAGAGCCATTTTTCTTGCCGCTCTTTATGAACCGCAAAAAATAGCAGATCTAGATATCGATCATTGCGAAAAGATGTTCAAGGTCAACGTATTAGGTTGTTTTTCATTCACAAAATCAATGCTTAACCTCATGAAAGAACAAAAGCAAAGCGCCCTTAAACAAATCGCTTTATGCGGAAGCATAGCCGCCTACACAGGTCTACCAAATGGACAACCCTATAGCGCCAGTAAAGCAGCCGTTCAAAATTTTACAGAAAGTCTGAAAGCTGAAGCCCCAAAAAACATAGACATAAAACTCATCAGCCCAGGCTTCATTCGCACCCGTATCACAGATAAAAACAACTTCCCCATGCCCTTCATGCAAGAACCAGAAGCCGCCGCCAAAGCCATCGCTAAAGGGTTAAAGTCCAAAAAGTTTGAAATCCATTTTCCAAAACGCTTTACTCTCCTAATGAAACTATTAAGAGCGCTCCCTTATTGGCTCGCCCTACCATTGACAAAAAAATTGAAGTAAAGAAATATCGGTTATAGAGTAGACCTCACTCTTAAATAAAGTTCACAAGGCTAATCCCTTGTAAAGTTCCAATCGTTTGATAAGTCGCTTGCAAACGGGTTTGCAAATCAAGCAGTTTCGCACTAACTTCATAAATGTCAGCATTTTGCACATCATCAACCATGGTTTGCAAAAGATTACTATGACTAACATGGCGTTCTTTTGTCCGCCCTATAACAGAATCAGCGCCGGCAATATCAGCAATGATGCTCTCAACACTTTGATTGCCAGAAGAGGTTGATAAATTCTCTGTAACACGACTTCGAACCGCATTATAACGATCCTGTGCGTTTTGATCACCAAGAGTGTAAGTATCCAGCGACGCAACAGCTAAAGTTTGAAGCGCATTTCTAAACGCCTCTTCATTCGCCCGAACCCCATAATCAACACTTATGTAATCATCAACCTTCACGGTTTGAGAACTACGTGGGTCAGAGCTAGATAATTCACCTTGATACCAAAAAACAGTATCCGTCTCTGTGGCATCAACCAATGCCGTTGCACTATCATATGGGGGGCCAGCAACACGTTGCGGCGGGTTGGTCTCATCAAAGTTAAAGAAATTATCAGACGCCTCAAATTGAGAGGCAGCGCGCAGCTCAGTTTCACCAAGCCGCAACAACTCAGCGTCAATCGCCGCGTTTATATTTGTTGCAGTATCAGTAGCTGAGGCACCAATTTGAAATTCTCCGGGATGCTCAGGCGCTCCGGTTCTCGCAGTTAATTTCAAATCAGTTGTTGTGCCATCCGGCAACGTCAAAGCTATGTTAACAGTCTCACCATCTTGAGCGGTATTCGCAGTTACTGCAAAATCAAGTTGTGGCGGTGCTCCAGTTGGGCCTGCTGCTGTCAAACCTGTCACGGTGCTGTTAACACCGGTTAATTTAAACCCAAAAGGATGCGTTCCATCTTCCGCTATCCGAACCTCGGTGGCACTCGGCTGTGAAAGGGTTACCCGACCTCTTAAATCCGCGCCAAGATCAGCTAATTGCCGCTCTGCCGCCACTTGCTTAAAACCAGCCTGCGTTCCAACACCATCTAAAATATCATTCGGCGGGGCAACTGGCTTAGTTGTCAGCTCAGCACCACTATAAATATAACGGCCACCGGCTTCAGTATTTAAAATCGTAGCAATATCCTGAAACCGCGCATGAGCTTCAGATTGAAACAGAGTTTGCCCATCAGTATTTAATTCAAAATTTGTGCTTAAACTATCAGTTCTCGACGTTGAAACACTTTCAAAAATTTGGCTCAATGTTTGGTCCAAAATATCAACGCGAACGTTCGCTTGATCTATCGACCGCACATACCCTTGAAGCTGAGAAATATCACCGTTAAATTCAATAACGCGGCGACGATCTAAACCAAGCTCGCCATAAGTTTCTGATTTTAGCCCAGTTGCCAACTGGCGCTGTAAATCATCAGATTGCGCGCGCGACGTCGTAATCGACTGATAAATGTGCGACCGAGATGTTGAAATTGGAATAGCCATTGATCAATTCCTATACAGATTGAAGTAAAGTATCCATCAGTTCACTTGTGACAGCAATAACACGTGCATTGGCCGCAAAGGCCTGTTGCAATGCAATTAAGTCCGCAAGCTCCTGATCGACATTCACGCCGGTGTCAGATTCATATTTTTCACGCAAACTCGTACTCACCGCCTCTTGTGCGGTTAAATTAAGATTAGCTCGTTCTGATTGTGAGGTTTGATATGAAATAATATTTTTCGCAAAAGAAACAAAAGTCCCAACAAAGGGAGAGTCTTCACTGCCAATACCGTTCTCACCACCAAATTCAGACGTGCTTTGCTCTAATCGAGCAAGAATATCAAGCGGCCTGGCATTATCGCCAATCGCAGTTGTGCTCGTTGATTTAACAAGCAATGTCGGGTCGCTCTTAATGGAACCATTAACAACAATCCGCCCCGCAAAACCTGCCTTTTGATAGCCCCCATCAACCGCACCCGTGTAAGGTTGGTTATTCCCTGTATCAATAAAAAGTGGAAATCCAAGCCCTTGGTCTTGCACAGACGTGGACGAAACAGATGCACTTAAAGCATTTATATCTGTATTGTTTGCAGCACCATCATCAACAATTCTAAGGGTTCCAGCACTGGGCAAACTAACCGTAATATCAGCGCCAAGCGCCGCATCTAATGCGGCGGCAACAGCCGCTTCACCACCAGAAAAATCAACACCGATTACCGTATCATTCGGATTGGAGGTAACGTTATTATCAAGCGGCAATACGGAAGGGTCATCAACTCGAACAATAGAAATATTATGCGTTGTCGGCCCTGTGTTATCGGTATATTCAAGACTGATAACATTACCGCGCTGCAAGTCAGAAATATCGAGATCAAAGCCGGTTGCGGCACCAGCAGTTGCCGCGGTTCCGCTAACTGTATTATTCGTAAGAGCAAGAGATAAACCATGCGCCAAATCGTCAAGCTGCCGTTGTGCTTCAGGCAAAATATTATCGCGCAATTCAATCAGCGCACCAAGACGGCCAGTATCTAAAATACCATTCTGGATCAAATCAAGTTCATAACCATTCGTTCCAGAAAGTGTGATCGTTCCAACACCGCGTTCGGCATCATCCGTGCTATAAAGCGCATTAGCGTTCACACTGCCATTCTGATCAAATGAAAACTGAACCGCTTCATTATCAACCAAAACATTACCGCTTTTAGAATAAAGCACAGCTGTGCCAGCAGGTGTTTCGCTGACCTCAACTTCCAAATATTCACTAACTCTATTCACCAACAAATCACGTTGGTCTTTAAGGTCCGCAATCTCAACACCAGCAGCTGATGCTGTAGCAATCTGTCCATTAATCTCTTCAAGTCCTTGAAGAAGATTGTTCAAATCATTCACACCTTCAGCAAGACTATCCTCAGTCAGCTGGCGCAAACTTTGAACACCATCTGTAAGGTTCCGCAATTGCCCGGCAAGAGCTTCAGCCTGATTCACTGTTGCTAAGCGCGCTGCCTGTGATTCGGGTTGGGTAGAGAGATCCTGCAATGACTGCGTGAATTCATTAACACGCGTATCAAGAGCATTTGAAGCGCCAGGCGCTCCAAATAGATTGTCGATCTGGTTTAAATAGTTAGAGATTTCTTGAGAATAAGACAAACGGCTGTCTTCGATAAAAAGCTGCTGTTGCACATATTGATTCACCTCCCGAGAAATCCCGGAAATCCGCGCTCCAAGTCCTTGCGCACCAGAAACAACATTATCCTGCGAAGCAACTTTACGAGTATATCCATCCGTTCCTGCGTTCGCAATATTGCGCGCAACAACATCAATCGAGGCTTGCGTAACACTCAATCCAGAATTGGACGTTTTTAATATATTCGTTAAACCCATAACAGCCTACTCTTTCTAGAGTGTGTCACCTAAAAGTGGAAACCAATTACCGAACCATATTCAAAGCTTCTTGGATCATTTCATCACCAGTTGTCACAATCCGCGTATTAGCGGCATAAGCTTGTTGGGTGATAATCAGTTTGGTAAATTCATCAGCAATATCAGTGTTCGAGCTCTCAAGAGCTGAACCAACAATATTACCGCCGCCACCAAGAATAGGCTCACCAGATTCGTCAGTCGCTTGATAAGCACCACCATCAAGTTTTCTCAAAAAGCCTTCAGCATTAAATTCTGCCAATTCAACCGAGGCAATATCAAGTTGTTGGCCATTAGAGTAGTTCGCAACAATCCGACCTTCATCCGAAACTGCAAGACCATTTAACTCACCAGCTGCATAACCATTTTGTCCAATGTCAGTAATTTGCGCCGTACCGTTTGCATCAGCAAATTGTGTGATGCCATTTGTACCATGGCTAATTTCAATATTCCCAAGCGGAACACCATTAATCGTTGGCGCCGCCAAAGTAACAGTTGTCACTTGCGGGTTAAGTTGACCGTCATTGCCAAAAATATAATCTGTTCCAACATTGCGCCAGGCCGGATCTGTACCGGTTGCTGAACTATCTTCCAGGTAGAACAAGTTCCATGTATCTTGTCCACCAGAGGCAGTAATTGTGCCTGAAGTTAAACCAAGATTACCTGCACCCGTGCCACCAATTGTTAAATTCTCTCCATCAGTCGAAGAAATAGAAAGGCGGTTCGTATCATCAATAAACGCCTGATAATTTCCAGAACCCTGGATGGCAGTAATTAAATCTGCAGCAGAGTTAATCTCACCAGTACCAGTACCAAATGTGAAAGTTGAAACCGTGCCACTGTCGAGTTGTAAAGTCAGTGTTTCAGTTGCAGTCAATGCTGTGTCTGTTAACAAGTCAGCTGAACCAGAAAGACCAGCAACAGCCGTGCCCTGCTGAGATGCATCAATAAAGGACGTGCTATCAATCTTTGCCCAACGCAACTGAATGTTCGCTGAGTTACCGCCCGCGTCAAACGCTGTCACCGCGCCACCAGAAATCGAGTTTTCAACAAATAGAGTAGAATTCACACCTTGAACAAATCCATTGTTACCGTTAATCGGATTATTGGCAAAATCCGCCGGGTTTAATAATTCTGAACCAGGCACATCTTCGTCTGATGCAGTGGTTCGTGGGTAAGAAGCAAGGTTGGTACGATAATCAACAAGTGTTGTTTCTTTCGCAG
Source organism: Hyphomicrobiales bacterium 4NK60-0047b (assembly GCA_040367435.1). Classification (NCBI taxonomy): domain Bacteria; kingdom Pseudomonadati; phylum Pseudomonadota; class Alphaproteobacteria; order Hyphomicrobiales; species Hyphomicrobiales bacterium 4NK60-0047b. The sequence goes on from BAABWY010000001.1 coordinate 854,720, forward strand.
CCAAAAAGTCATTGGATACAGTAATGATTTCAGGAGAACTACCAGCCGGGTTACCAGTATCCGGGTCAATAGGAAGACCCTTTAGGTAATAACCACCACCATTAACAAGATGACCAAAACGGTCGAGCTCAAAATCACCGCGCCGTGTATAAAGGTCTTCATTGTTAAAAACAATATTCCCGTCAGTCACACCAATAGATTCGCCAACTATGAAATAACCTTCACCATTAATCGCAATCGATGTTTCTGTATCTGAAATTGATACATCACCTTGAACGGAGTTGGTAGCCCGAGAGTTTGCATTCACAACACCAAGAGCCTGCGCTTTCGCTGGGCTATCTGGCACAAGGTCAACAAAACTAGTTTCAGTCCGTTTAAAACCCGTGGTTTGCGAGTTCGCAATATTATTAGAAATATGTTCAAGCGCCGTAGATTGAGCCTGAAGTCCTGTAACAGCCGTTGTAATCGCACCAAAAATACCCATAAAACTCTCTCCTTTTAAAAAGGCACCCATCATGCCCTAATAAAGTGTTGCCAATAAAATCTGTTTACCCACTCAGGAGGCAGTAAGCCTAAAGAATTAGAACCTGATAACGGCAAACTTAAAAATTCTCATGATTAACAAAGCAATTCCGGTGCCATTTATTTTTTCATTAAAAAACAATAAGTTAGAAAGAGTTGCGAGTGAATAAGAACTGCGTAAAGGAAAGAAATACCTACAATCAGGCAAAATTTACCTAACCAAAGCCTGAAAACTTCAAAACTTACAACTCGCTAACAGTCCGCTCAAAAACAAACAAAAAAACAACCAAGCAAACTCTTGATTGAAAATGCCTTTGCACCTAATGTTCTTGAAAATTATTCGAAAAAAGAGGTTTAAGCGTGCGCTTTCAAGGTACAGAAAACTATGTGGCAGGAGACGATCTAACTCTTGCTGTTAATGCAGCAATCACACTGGAACGCCCTTTATTGATCAAAGGGGAACCAGGAACTGGCAAAACAGTCTTAGCTATTGAAGTGGCAAAAGCACTAGGTGCCCCTTTAATTGAATGGCACATTAAATCGACAACCAAAGCTCACCAAGGCCTTTATGAATATGACGCTGTTGGCCGCCTGAGAGATGGCCAGCTTGGCGAAGAGAGCGCAAAAGATATCTCTAATTATATTAAGCGCGGCAAATTATGGGAAGGCTTCACCTCAGAGAAACGTCCCATTCTTCTCATTGATGAAATTGATAAAGCTGATATTGAATTCCCAAATGATCTTTTGCAAGAATTAGATCGTATGGAATTTTTCGTTTACGAAACAGGCGAAACAATCAAAGCCAAACACCGCCCGATCATTATCATTACATCTAATAATGAAAAAGAATTGCCAGATGCATTTTTGCGGCGTTGTTTCTTTCATTATATCCAATTCCCAGAACCTGAAGTTATGGCAGATATCGTGGAAGTTCATCACCCGGGCCTGAAATCAGACCTGTTAAAATCAGCGCTTAATGTTTTTTACGATATTCGCGATCAAAACGCGATTAAGAAGAAACCATCAACTTCAGAACTTCTTGATTGGATTAAACTTCTCCTGAATGAAGATATCGATGCCTCAACGCTTCGAGAAAACAATCAAAGAAAACTAATTCCACCCCTTTACGGAGCCCTACTAAAAAACGAGCAAGATGTAAGCCTGTTTGAAAAACTTAGTTTTATGTCCAGAAATCCATAGCTTTGAGTGTTCCATTTAAAAATGGGAACGTTTTTAGCACAGCGCACTTGCTTATGAGCAACTGAAGCGCAGGAAAGAATGCCCAGTTGCTTCTGGCGGTTTTTGGTGAAAACTGAAGCCAGCCTTAAGTAGAGCTAGCTATAGGAGCACTACGCGACGGTTGCTTAATGCGGATGCTTTGTGGGCATCTGAAGCACAAAAAAAGCAACCTGAAGGAGCACACAAAATGAGCAATTGGACAGATCAAGGCATAGATGCAGCATTAAACATCTTCAACTATGCTCAAAATCTTGTTGAGCCGAGCTTAAAACTCGGCGTAACAGGGCTATCGCGTTCAGGTAAAACCGTTTTTATAACAAGCCTCATTTATCATTTACTTGAACGTAAACATCTTCCCTTCTTTGAGCCCCTGCGTTCTGGTCGTATCATTGATGCATATCTTGAACCTCATCCAGATGATCTACTCCCCCGCTTTGATTATGAAGGCAACTTAAAAACACTAACAAATGGCTCACCAGAAAATCCAACTCTTAAATGGCCAGAAGGCACTCGTTATATTTCACAACTGCGTCTTACTATCATTTATCAAAGTGACCACTTCATCTCACGTCACTTAGGGGAAAGCAAACTCCACATAGATGTCATTGATTACCCTGGTGAATGGTTATTAGACCTCCCCCTGCTCGAGAAAGATTACCAAACCTGGTCAAGAGAAGCCTTTAAATTTGCAAAACAACCTCACGCAAAAGCTTTTGCAAAAAAATGGCTTAAAAAAAATGAGAAGATAAACCCAAGATCCGATCAAGGTGAAGCCACAGCAAAAGAACTGGCAGAAAGCTTCACAGATTTTCTCAATCAAACTCGAGAAAATGAACCTGACCTGCCAACCTTCCCGCCAGGTAGATTTCTAATGCCTGGAGATTTGAAAAACTCACCAGCCCTGACCTTTGCACCCTTAAAAATTGAAAATGAAGACATCGAAGAGAATTCGTTAGCAAGTTTAATGGAACGCCGGTTTGAAGCATACAAAACACTAATAATTCGCCCCTTCTATCGTCAATTCTTCACACGCCTGGACCGTCAAATCGTGCTGGTCGATGTGCTCTCAAATTTAAATGCGGGTAAGGCTCACCTAGATCATTTACAAAACTCATTAACGAACATCCTTAAAAGTTTCTCACCCGGCGCACCCCATTGGCTAACATCTATCTGGAACAAAAAAATCGACCGTTTGGTTTTCGCAGCAACCAAAGCAGATCACCTTCACCATCACAATCATGACCAGTTACAAAACTTACTTAGCCAAATTACCCATACCGCCATTAAAAAAGCAGAACTAAAAGGCGCAGAAGTAAAAGTGCAAGCCCTTGCCTCTCTAAGGACCACACGCGAAGTTACAATAGAAGAGAACGGTGAAACCTATGACGCCTTAGCAGGGACACCTCTAACTGGAACGGAATTTCAGGGCCAAGTTTTTGACGGTAAAACTGAAACCATTCTTTTCACAGGTGATTTAAAAACCGAGATAAAAAATGACCTGAAGTCCGATTTAGTATCAGACTTAGCAGCATCAATTACTGATCAAACAATAGAAAATGACAAAAACTCGTCTATTGAAATAATTAATTTCGCCCCGCCGCAAGTTGATGAACACTCACAAAACAAAATGCCTCATATTCGACTAGACCGTGCGTTAAACATGCTCATCGGAGATAAATTAAAATGAATCAGAGCAAAAAACCTAAGATTTTTGATGTAAAAGATCAAACCTTCAAAGTTACCGAAGAGCCTGAAATTTATGACAACACCTCACTAAAAAACAACGGTCAAGAAAATGAGTTTAAAACTGAAAACCAAACAACCGAAATCCCTCTCGGCGCAAGAGCTGGAAAAACGCTAAACACAAAATTACTTTCATGGGGGCTGTTATTATTTACGTCTCTTTTTGGGCTTTTTACTCTCTGGTTAACAGCAACCCTCATCACATCAGTGGAACAACTCTTTCAGAGAAATGACATCATCGGTTGGCTAGCCCTCGGCCTCACAACCCTACTCATCATCTCTATCTTAGCGATCATAACGAAAGAAATTGTCAGTCTCTCGAAACTCAAAAAACTTGGCAATCTAAAAACAAAGGGCCAACAAATTCATGACAACAATGAGTTAAAACCAGCTAAAAAATATGCCAGAAACATCAAACAACTCTACGAACACACACCCAAAAGAGAGTGGATCCTTAAATCATTAAAAGACCAAGAGCAGACAATTATGGACGGACGCGAACTCGTTGAGCTCATAGATACAGAGATCGGTAGTCCGCTTGATAAAGAAGCTGAAAAAATAATTTCTGAAACAGCAAAAAAAGTTTCAGTGATTACAGCCATTGCTCCAGGCCCTTTCATAGACATGGCGGCCGTAACACTCTTAAACCTAACAATGATTAGAAAAGTCTCAACCGTCTATGGCGTAAGACCAGGCCTGTGGGGGCTATCTCGCTTAGGTCGTAACATCCTTGCCCATCTAGCTTTATCAGGCGGACTAGCCATGACAGGCGACTTACTCCAACCTCTTATCGGCAGTAGCATCGCGGCAAAACTTTCAAAAAAATTGGGAGAGGGAATGATCAATGGCGCTCTAACAATTCGCATAGGGCTAAGCGCACAGGAAGTAACAAGACCAATCCCCTATATTACAGCAAAGAAATCATCCTTTGCTAAAATAGTCAGTTCAAGTCTTACATATTCATCTAACTAAAATAAATAAAATTGGCAACTAAACCTAGTTTCGATCCAATTGGCGCAATGGATCACGCGCCCCTTCATGACCAAGAGACAAAGCGCGTTGATACCAAAAGCGAGCGCGTTTCTTATCAAGCTTAATGCCGGAAACCACCCGCGCACTTGGCTGGTTAGGATCAAAAGTCATCCCCATAGCAAGTGCCGCACGGCCAGAACCCTGTTCAGCTAAGTGAGAAAACGCAAGACGAGCAGCTGAAACATCTCCAGCACGCAAGAGCCGTGTGCCTCGCTCTAACCATTTTTCTTCCAAAGCTTGATCAATAATCAAAGGCCCTTGATTAGCCCCAACACCAGGTTGTTTAATAAGCTCAGAATTTTCAGTATCTGCTTCAACCGATGCCACTTTTTGTTTTTCTTCAGCAGCTGGTGAGACAACTTCAGGTTGCTCAACTTTTTCAGGTTCTGGTGCTTTATAAGGAGCAATGTCTGCTGTGACTTTTTTAGTCACAGGAGCATCACCAGCATTCACTACCAAATCGATCTCAAAGGCAAACTTGCCTGGTTGATCCTCAGGAATAATCATCTCTAACTCATTCACCTGAGAAACAGAAACCATCCACAAGCCATTCATCTGACGCCCATAATTAAGCTTCGCCCAATCTGGTAAATTGCGCACCACTAAAAACGCAGAAGCTAAACCTGCATCATTCGGCAATTGGATATTCAAAGGCAGATTTTGCCCAGCTGTACCCTCTAGTGGGTTGACCGTAAACCGCTTATTGAGGTTTATCTTAGGTGAGACCTTAGCTACCTGGGTGTCTTTGACAGAAGGCTCATCAACTCGGTCAGTAGCCTCAGATAATTTTGCTGGTTCTTTAAGGCGCACACTTGATAAATCACTTTTAATAACATCGCTCACACCACCATTTAAATAAGTGTAAGCAATGCCACCAGCAACCAACAAAGCTCCAACAGAACCAAGCACTGCTAAATAAGCAGGACGACCTTTTTTCTCTTGCTGAATAGGCGCCAAAAATTGCGGCAGCTCAGCATATTCCTGCTGATGAGGTGCGTGTTGAAGCTGCCCCCCTTGGTGCATGTGCGGATGACCACCTTGAACATGTTGCACATCAGGAGACGTTCCGCCTTGTTGCGAACGATAAGCATCATGTTGAGCTTGCTGTTCATAGCCTCTCTGCTCATCAGAATGCAACTGAACTTCTCTTGAACCTAATGGCACACCCCTTTCATGAGAATGAGAGGCATCATGATGTTGCGGATGATCAGAGTAATCAGGAACCATAGTCAAAGGGTCATTGCCATGGCCTGCATCGCTAACAGTTTCATGAGGGTGAGCATATTGTGAGTGTTCATCAGAAGTTTGATACTGCTGTTCTTGCCCATGAGGCGTATAGCCTTGCTGCTCATATCCCTGCGAATGAGCACCATGAGGATCTATAGCTTCATCGTGAAATGCTACATCTTCTTCAAAACCCTCACCATGCATATGCGGTGGCCCAACAGGTCCCCGCCCTTGTGGCTGAGTTAGCTCTTCAATATATTTCGCTCTTTGCTCTCCAGTAAGGTCCGAAATTTCAGCTAATTGGTGCTCTAGGTTTTCAATTTTTTGGCGCAGTAATAACGCACTTTCACTTTCAATCTCACCATGCAGTTCAGTATTCTGTTGAATATCAGGAGCCCCCTGATGCCTTACTTGTTGAGACGGATGAACGGGCGCCTTTTTAGAATTCATTTGATCTTGTGCTTGTTGAACTCCAGATGGGTTTTGATTGCGCGGCGGAACTGGATTGTGAACAGGCTGGAGATGAGACACATTATCTCGAGTTGGTTCATGCTGTTGTTGAGATTGCCGGTCTTGATGCGGCGTGACCTGATCATCACGGTTATCAGACATTTGCACTTGTGCGGCGGAGCTGGATAAACTCAGCTTATCTTCCTCATCAAGTGCCCCCAAACGATCCATCAACCAAGAAGACTGAGAACTATCAAGACGAAACCCGTCAACAGAGACCTGATCTCGCTTAGGACCATTTGAATTAGATCCATCATCACTACCAAATTTACTCACAATACTAATCCCATCCCAATTAGAACTTATTGTCCAACAGCCCACCAGCGTCCAAAAACCCTGGTCATCGATGCCCAAATATCGTCCCTTAAAAGAGGACCTACTTGTTCAGAATTTCCGATTTTGGAATATTGCCGAACAAAGGCATCCATTGCTATTTTCATTTCACCAGCCGAAACTTCTTGTCCGATTTCTTTGCGCCGGTTTCTAAGCCATTCAGAAGCAGCCCCAAATTGAGACCACCCAACTACTTTTGCATCAATGTTAATTTCTTGCCATTTTGGATGACGCGATCTTTGATCAAAACCATATAAATTAGTAAAAAAAGCCTGAACAAAACGGCTCAATTTTTTATATCGCTTATGACTGCGCTTCCATTTATAAATGGCCAAAACCACACTGGAAGAAATTGTCGATATTGGTTTATTTTTTGCTATTAAGTTCGGATATTGTTTCGAAGTTAACTTAATCGGCAAATACTCATCTGTAATTTTAAAATATGGGCCTAAACCAACAGTCTGGGGAGTAATCGGTAAAAAATGAAACTTAGAAGGATCTCTTAATGCTCTAAATCCTTCTACAGGTGCACCTCCAAAGGTAACAATAGCATCAACTTCATTATTTTCCAACTGATCTAAGCCATTTGAAAAATCAACATTCACCGCCTCAATATGAATACCCAATTGTGCAAACACATAACGTGCATCCATATCAGTTGCACCAAGCTTCTTACCCAACACAACCCGCTTCCCTGAAAGCTCCAACAAATTGTCAACACTTCGGTGAGCCAATATCTGCATCTCAGAGTTATATAGCTTCGTGATATACTGCACGTTTTTACGAATATCTTTATAAAAAACAGGATCTTGCAGCTCTAAAAATCCTAATTGTCCCTGGGAGATAATTGCCATATCAACCCCTTTTAAGAACAAAAGATCTTTTACATTCTGAACACCACCGCGTCCCAACATAGGCACAACACGAATAGGGAGATCTCCATCATCCCGATCCAAAACATTACTAATATCAGAAGCCATTCGCGCGTCCGTTCCCGCGAAACCTCCAGATAATAAAGTCACCACATGGTGGTTTCTGCGAAAAACCTCCCGACCATAAAGTGATTTCTTTGGGGTTCTTTTTGTTCTGGCATCACGACGTACTTTTTCTGATTGAGCCAACCGTGTAGATTGAGCTAACACTTTTCCAGCTGAAGGAGGCGGAGAATTCAATTTTAATTTGTTGGGACGGCGCTTTTTGTCTTGTTGAGGTTTCACAGATGTTTGTGTTTCTTCAGCAGCACTAAACAGCTCTTCATAAAAAGGAGCCGCATGCGAAAAAGAAGGAAATGAAAAAGACAGAAGAATGAGAATGACACAAGAAAGAAAACGGTAAGTAAGCCCGCCCTTAAATAGAGTCCGTCCATAGCCCCAAAAAGAGTACTCAACCAAAACTAAAACTCCCCTCAACCCCAAACAAACTCAAAAACAAAAATATCGATTTTAAGAAATCCGAAAAGCTATTGAAAAACATCTATTTTTTCAAATAAAAATTCACTCCAAATGTTTGCATACGGATTATTAATTTTAGAATAACACCAACTTAAAATTAAAAATCTTAAATCAAATCAATAATCGAAAAGAACATCTTTAATAAAATTAAAAAGCTCATCAATAAAAACAATTCGGTAAAAACAAATTTATAGTAATAAATTCAATGAATTAATCAACTAAAATAGAAATGTACAAAAATTACATCTCCTATCCTGATATCTTTTAATGGCAAAATTGAGAAATAACATTTTTAGAACTTGATCTATATTGATTCATAGCCTTGCCAAAAAAAGTAAAAGGACGAACAAAAACAAAAGGTTACAGAAAAATATAATTGATTGAGTGAATGATCATTAAAAACAAAACATTCACCCAAAACAAAAATCTCAAATTGTTATGAAAGATATTTATGCTGAGCTACTCAAACTATAAACTCAAACATAACTACATACCCCATCTCTAAGGGTCTTGTTCGTTTAACGGCACGTGAGATTTTAAAGCCGCCAACGCAAATTTTAAATGAAGTGCACAACTACGTTCATTCATTATTTGAGCTTGATGAATAAGAAGCTGTAACTTCGTTGAGAAAGCTTGTCGCTCCTCATACTTTACGACCCTTGGTTGTTTTGCATCCGCAGAAACTGGAAAATGCCCCTCAATACTTCCAGAAGATCTATCCATGCGTGTCATGTTTTCCACCTTCCTTTATTTATATTTATAAAGAATAATTATCTAAATAGTTTGATTTCTGTTTAAAATAGATCACAAACCATAAGAAAATACTGATTAAGATAAGAACATAGCAAAACTAATACTGAATTTCTCATATTTTTATCATTATTACTAATTTTCTTTCTGAATATTGTCCTAACCCTGCCGCTATGATAAGCTTAATGCCCTCAATAAAACCGTAAACAAGCCTCCCTTCACTTCATAGGAAAATAAGTTAACACCATGTTTTTAAAGTTTTTTTACGAATTAAAAACCGCAAATCTTCCTGTGACAATTCGAGAATATCTCACACTGATGGAAGGGTTAAAAAACGATATACCTAAGAAGAAGATTGAAGACTTCTATTATTTTTCCCGCATGTGTTTGATAAAAGATGAGCGCCATTTAGATAAATTTGACCAAGTTTTTAGTCACAGTTTTAAGGGGCTAGAGCTGTTGGAAGACCTCTCAACAGCAGAAATCCCTGAAGAATGGCTTCAAAAACTAACCGAACTTTACCTAAGCGAAGAAGAACGCAAAGAACTTGAGAGCTTAGGCGGTTGGGAAAAAATCATGGAAGAACTCCAAAAACGCCTGGAGGAACAAAAAGAGCGTCACCAAGGCGGGAACAAATGGATAGGCACCGGAGGTACATCTCCTTTTGGCGCTTATGGCTATAACCCAGAAGGCATTCGGATTGGCCAAAAAGGCAATCGAAACTTTAAAGCCATCAAAGTTTGGGACAAACGAGAGTTTAAAGACTTGGATCCAGATATTGAACTTGGCACAAGAAATATGAAAGTGGCCCTACGCCGGCTTCGCCAACATGTAAGAAGCGGAGAAGCGACTGAATTCGACATTGATCAAACCATCAAAGCCACTGCCAAAAAAGGCTACTTAGATGTAAAACACCGCCCTGAAAGACGCAACGCAGTAAAACTCTTAGTGTTTTTTGATGTCGGCGGGTCAATGGATTGGCATATTAAATTGGTAGAACAATTATTTGCAGCCGCTCATCAAGAATTCAAGCATCTCGATTATTATTATTTTCACAATTGTCTTTATGATTTTGTTTGGCAAAACAATGCCCGGCGTTGGCAAGAACGCGTCCCAGTTTATGATCTCCTACATAAATATAACAAAGACTATAAAGTCATTTTTGTAGGTGACGCCTCTATGAGCCCCTATGAGCTAACCATCCCAGGCGGTTCAGTTGAATATATGAATGACGAACCAGGAGAAGTCTGGCTAAAACGCGTCGTGAATAGCTTTGAGCATATAGCCTGGTTAAATCCAATCCCTGAAGAACATTGGAACTGGACCCCGTCTATAAAAATGATCAAACATAACTTTGAAAATCAAATGTACCCCCTAACAGTCGGCGGTGTTTCAAAAGCTATGGGCGAGCTAATGCGCTAAGTGCATAAACCCCAACTTTACAAAAAAATAGCAAAAAATTGAAAGCCTTCCTGCCCTAGAATCAATTTGCCCTGCCCCCTAACAGCAAGACGACCTCATTAAAGAAGAGTAAAAAAACTCCCCCAAAACGATAAAATCCCCTCAGAACGAAGCAAAAACGAAAAAAGTGAGGCTAAAATATCAAACCTTGATACTAATCAATGTTAATAACCAATTGAATGCGAATGGAAAACTTGCAAAAAAGGCCTCATTATGGCACTGATCAGAATAAGGGGATTTCTACGGGATTTTGCAGAAATTTTACAATTTTTATACTGATCGCTTTTTTTAGGCGTAGAAATCAGGATAATTTTGTCAAAACAAGTAAGACAGTTCAAGAGCTTCCTAATAGATAATCAAGATTTTAATTGGATCAAAACCAAAGAAAGAACGGAGTAAAGTGTCATGACGAAGGAGCACTTTTCAATGAAAAAAGTAGGTTTGCTTGGCGCACTACTATTCTCTTTAAGCCTAACAAGCGCTGCACCAGCGAATGCTCAGCCTGACCTGGTAATCAATGAAAAAGATAGCCGCATTTATGCAGGATCTTGCCTAACAAGCGAACCTCTTGCTTCTGGCCGCATCGCGATTAAAAACATTGGTACCGAAGCTGCTTCTTTTGGTCTTTCAGAAACATTTCGCTCAATTCTAGCCGTTTGGGTTCCAGAAAACATCGACATGATTGCGAAAATCAAAGAGAAAGCCAATCTAAAGCCACTTGATCAAGAAGGCCTTGCTTTTGAACTGGCAAAAGGTGTTTTGAAAAAAGGACGTTTTTTCCTTTCAATTTCTAAAGGACAACTACAAGCCGCACAAAAGCAACTCTCAAACCGTAACCGTGCAGCAACCATTCAAACAGCCCTGTCAAAATTAGGCTTCGACCCAAGAGGCATCGATGGTGTAATTGGTTCTAACACGCGCACCGCAATCCGTGCCTTCCAAGGTGACCAAGGCGCAGCACGAACAGGCACTCTAACAACAGCTCAATTTCAAAAACTTATTAAAGAAGCTGGCATTCAAGAATTCGATAATGCAACAGGTGCCAATGGCGTAACTAAAGTAACGCTTTATGCTCAAGTTGATCCATACAATCTGATCGAAGAAAGCAACGAAGCTAACAACATCAGAAAATTCGACGTCACAATCGACTGTTCAAACTAATACAGCGCGGTTGGTTATGGGCAACCTAAAGCGCAAATGTAAAGCACGGTTGGTTAAGCCGGTTGCTAGTAGGCAACTGAAGGCTCACTAAAGAGAGCAACCTGAAGCGCATACAATAGCGCGGTTGCTAGTGGGCAATCTGAAGCGCCAACAAAAAGGACAAGGCATTAAGCTTTGTCCTTTTTTTGCTTATTCATCATTCCTTCACAGCCCTAGTAAAAACTTCCCATAGCTCAATTAGTTTGACAGACCATAATCAAAGACCTAGTGTCTCAGTTCAATTCAGGGATTTTCATGAAATCGCCAGAGCACACTTACTTCTTAGTGAGATGTTCCGACAAATGAAATAACTGGGAAGCCTGTGCGCCATTTAATCAATTAAATGGCAAATCTGGCACTGCCCCCGCAACGGTAGGTGAGTTGCGATAAACAAAAAGCCACTGCATTCGTCAACAAGAGACAACCTCTTAGAAACAAATGTGGGAAGGCAGTTTATCTTAGCCCGTAAAAAGGCACTCACAAGTCCGGAGACCGACCTGAAATGAACCATTTGGCATTGCGGAGGGCAGTGGTCATTAGGGGCATGAAGCATTGGTCCATCTCTATCAATGCAAAGTCATCTTATGACAATTTCTCTTCCAAAATGCTTGTATTTTAACACCGAGTGCACGGGGTAAGTGCACAGTTATGTGAAGGAAAAAACATGCATATTGAACCTGGAATTGTTGAAGGGGCAAAAATAACATTGAGCTATGCAACAGCAGTTGGCTCATTAGGTCTCGTCGGTAAAGTCGCGATAGATACCATAAAAAAAGATGGAGCCTTCTCACTCCTAATAAGAAGCATCATCACCAGCCTTATTGTATTTTGTTATTTTGAGGTCTTACCTCATCATCCTATTGGAGTTTCTGAAGTCCATCTCATTATGGGCTCTACTTTATTCCTTTTATTCGGATTGGCGCCAACAGCCATTGGCTTAGCGGCAGGTTTATTGTTACAAGGCGCGTTATTCGCTCCTGCTGATCTACCACAATACGGCATCAATTTAACAACACTCTTAGTACCTCTATTTGCTATGAGCGCGTTAGCCAAACAAATCATTCCAGAAAACACCGCTTACAAAGACATCCAATATCGCCATGCTCTTGCGCTATCAACCGCCTATCAAGGTGGCATTATCGCTTGGGTCGCATTTTGGGCGTTTTATGGTCAAGGGTTTGGAGCTGAGAATGTCGCACAAGTAGCTAGTTTTGGAGCAGCATACCTAACAGTGATCATCATTGAACCACTTGTTGATTTAGCAGTACTAGCAATCGCGAAAACCGCTCACCAATTCCAAAACAGCCCTCTGGTAGAAAAAAGACTATACTCAGCAGCAGGCTAAATTCACGACAATTATTTCGGATGCCTGTTTGGCATCCGAAACAACAAATGACTTTCACGAAGAAGGAATGACGCCTTTTCAGCGTCAGGGCATGGCGAAGCGCCAGCGCAGCCCGGCGCAAGCACCGCCCCTTCGGAGGCCTTTGAGCACTAGCTCATGGAATAGCCGTGAGAAATAAAAAAGTCCCCATCAATTACTTGATGGGGACTTTTTTTGAATAAACTGAGCGCGGAAATAAAACCGGCTCATTCACTCATTCACATTAGAAAAGCTTAAAGCTTTTCAACGTGAATAGCAGCAACTTCAGTTGGAACGATAGCAATAGAGCCACCATTAGCGCCAGTGTCTTGAACATGCACGCCTTTGCCACCTTCTTGAACTGCTTTCACAAGTTTATTGATGTGGTACTTACGACCTTCAACATTCAATGTTGTGCCTTCTTTAAATACAACGATCGCTTTGTGATCTGCTTCAGTTGACATGATAACTCTCCTTAACGTTTTCATTTTATTGGTAAACTTCAGTTGCCTACCCCTTTAGCAGACAAAAAGTAAAAAATACAAAGAAATTCGCTAAGAAAATGCATTTTCTAGTGGATATAGCCCTTAAAAGTGGCCCACCAACCTCTAAAACCAGCTTTTCACCAGCTATTTAGCCAAAATAAGGTTAGTTTAGCCACAAGAATTAAACCGAGAATCAGCAAATTCAAGGGCTCAAACCACTCCCCAATTAGCTAGAAATACGCTTTCGGAAGAAACAACGCTCAAAATAAGAGCCCGCAACCAACCCAAAAATGGACAAACCAATCGAGAAAAACCCGATCTGAGGTTCGCTCCAGCTAGAAAAAACAGTGGCCTCTTTTATCGGCCCAAGTGCAAAGAGTGCCGAAAACCCGAGGATCAAGGCGCACCAAGCTCCAAATCGAGTGGCGCCTTTCCAATAGAGCCCGCCAGCCAACAAAACGATACCTGAACAAAAATATATTGAGCCAGTTATGGCAATATATTTCCAAACATCTTCTGTCCCAGAATAGATAAGCCCCCAATAAAGCTCATAGAGCGCAATTAAAACAATAAAGATACGCGTCCATTTCTTCTGGTATCCTTCATCATCAACTTTACCAGTAATCACTCCCAAAATATCTCTCGACAAAACACTGGCCCAACAAAACAGATAACCATCTTGGGTTGACATAAAAGAAGCAAAGAAAACAACAACCGTTAATCCAATAATCCAGGGCGGTAAAACATCAGCCATAAATTGAGCCGTCGCAGCCAGTTTTGCATCACCAACCAAGTTCGTCGCATCAGCACCAGAGCGCGCATAAAAACTAAAAGCAAGGATACCGAGGAGAGCTGGCAAAATCATCCGACCGGCAAATAAAACAGAAGAGACCAGATAAGCTTGTTTTGTTGTTTTCTCATTCTCAATACAAAGCGCACGGCTAAGTGCCGTTGGCCAAACAGCGGAACTAACTATCCCCGCGACGATCACCATCCACAAAACATAATCTACGCCAAAATCTTTTGCTAATAGCGGATTAAATCCTTCGTCTCCTTTTACCCGTTGCACAGTTTCAACGGCTTCAGAAAGCGGGACGACCCCAGTGAGGTAAATCAAAATTCCAATCAACCCAATTGCCATCAGACAAAATTGAATGATATCCGTTACGATAACCGCCCGCATGCCACCAAAAGCCGTGTAAGAAACCGCAATAGCAATCAGAACAACCATAATCACTTCAATGGAAGCATTGCCTATTTCAGGCGGCAATAGGGGCAAAATATAAAGAGCCGCCACTTTAAGAAACAACCCCATATTTAGAACACCAGCGAGAACCATAATAATCCCACCAAAGAGCCGAATATCACGGCCAAAACGTTGTTCGTAAAATTCTGGGACAGTAAGAACGCCGCTCCGCCGCAAAGGCCCGACTATAAACCCGGTTAAACCAACAAACAAACAACCAATAAAAGCAGCAACACCAATATGAAAAGCTGAAAACCCAGCGCCAAAGCCTGTCTGTGCATTATAAGCGATCGTAATTAAGCCAATCTCTGTTGCCCCCAAAGTTGCAATCGCTGCGGGCAGCTTAATATTACGAGAAGCTACAAAAAATTCTGACAATGAAGACGGTTGCGAGCGAAGACGCATTTGCGACGCTAATAAAACCATAAAATAGAACGCAGCAAACACACCTATAAAAAGAATTGAGCCCTCACCCATAACCACTCTCCTAAATTTTTATTACTTTGCTTTTAGTAAAAAACTACCCTGAATATCACTTGACGACAAAGTATAAAACAGGCCCAATAGAAAAAAACAAAATTGCACTTCAATAGATAAAATAAAAAATCTTATGTCTTCAGCTATATCCAGTCAGATCACCTCCATCGGTGAATTACTCAGATCAAATGGCAAACTCGTCATTCCACCATACCAGCGCAACTATGCCTGGGATGAAGAAAATTATGCCGATCTTTGGATGGACATACAAGAAACTTTCAAAGGCTGCGCAGACGAATATTTCCTGGGCTCCGTTGTCATAGACAACTCAACAAATCCAGACCTAACGCTAATCGATGGCCAACAAAGAGTTACAACCACAACAATTCTCATCTGCGCTCTCAAATGGCATTTGCAATCTGAAGATGAAACAGAGCTTGCCAATCTCTTATCGCAAGATTTTCTAAACAGGCCCGACTATACGCTAAATGGTCAACAACCCAACCTTATCTTGAATTTAAATGACAGATCCTTTTTCGAGCATCACATCATTTCTGCTACTGATCCTAAGTTTCTAAAAACCATCGCAGATGAAGACACATGCTCACCCTCAAATTTACAACTAGCACGTTGTTACATCTATATGTGCAAACAGATTGGCCTGCTTATCAAAGAAGGCCCCTCTCTACAAACCGTAGCACATCGCATCATCACAGCCCTTCGTGAAAAAGTCTTTCTCATTCGCATTGATGTAGAAGATGACCTAAGAGCCTTCACTCTATTTGAGGCCCTAAACAACAGGGGTGTTGAACTCTCAGAAGCAGATTTGCTGAAAAATTTTATTTTCTCAAAAGCCGGTGAACATTTAGGCATAGTAAAAAATAACTGGGAAAATATGAGCCTAAACATCGGTCATTTCTCATTAATGCGCTTCTTACGCCATCATTGGAATTCAAATCACGGCGCCATACCAAGCGCCGGTCTTTTTGCCGCAATTAAAAAAAGCATTGAAACCCCTGATGACGCTAGACACCTTTCAGATCAAATCACAGTTAGCTCAGAATATTACGGTGCCATCATCGACTCTGATCACGACCTTTGGCAGCGCCTTGATATCAATAATATTAATGAAATAAAAAACAAACTCGACCATCTCAGTATCATACGAGCGGAGCAATGCTATATCCTGCTCCTTGCTGTTCTCGAAAACACACCACATTTGTTCTATGATTATTTATTGATGATTAAAAACTTCACCTTTCGTTTCAGCACCATCGGTGGAAAAAACACAGCTGAGTTACTTCGAACTTACATAAGAACCGCTCATGCGATTCGCGAAAACACAAAAAATCAACAAGAAGACATAAGTGCCGCCGAAGCCTTTAATCTCTTTTTTAAAGATATTTACCCACAAGATAACCAATTCCAATCAATCTTTTCAAAAAAGACGATCAAATCAACGGTGCTTGCCAGATATATCCTTTCAGAAATCAACAACAACCTCTCAGATGCAGAAGCGCCAAGATATAGCGCCACCAGCACCGAAACTGACTTAGAACATATCTTACCTAAAAAGTTTTTAGATCATTGGAAAACACCAAATAAAGACTTCCCAGGTGGTGCGACAAAATTTATCAATCGCTTGGGAAATATGACCCTGATCTCTCCCGAGTTAAATCGCCGGTTGGGAAACACTAATTTTGAGGCAAAAAAAGAAGTCTACGCCAAAGATTGCCTGGAAATCACAACCCGCATACTTGAAGAAGAAAAATGGACAGCCAGTGCCATCAATAGGCGGCAAAATTGGCTAGCAGGAGAAGCTGTCAAAATTTGGCGCTTTCCATTGGACTAGACCGCAAATACTTAAATAAAACACTGTTTTCAAATGTTTTAGCGCCAAAATTGCAACATCTAATTCACTCTCCTCTAAAGAGCAGCATCTTTTTCAGGGAAAAATTAAAATTACAACGCCCTCCCCCTATTCTTCAGCAAAACTTTCAGAGACAATGAGCAATATGCAAAAGTGATTCGTTGTTTAATATCAGTTTGATAATCACTATATGAAACTCATCTTGGAGCCAACGGTAAATGAACACCGTCAGAATGGAAGCTGAAAATCTCGAACTATTAAATGAGAACCAACTCGAAAATTCGAGTGGGGATCATGACGCTATTCCGAGTGAAACAGCAAATGATGAGTTGAATAACGCATCTGATGAAAAACACTTAGTCGGCTTAATCGATCCAAACAAACCAAGCCTCAGTGAAGATGTAGTTCAAGAACAAGATCTAGCGATTGCCAGAAATTTAAGACGGTTAGAAAAACACCGTTACGAAATCGCGGCAGCCCTTTCCAACATCAACGAAGAAGAAATTGGTGCCGTCAACGAAGCTGAAGAAGAAATAGAAATCTCCGAAAGCGATGAAAAATACGCCAAGCATATCAGTCGCTTACAAAACCAGGCACTTTCACGCAGAAATGAACGACTAAATCCAGACGCCAAATTAGAAAAAATCATCGATTTTCTAAGAGAGCAATTGGCAAAAGTTAGCACGCAGTTTGATTTAAAAAGCTGGGATTTCATGCGCCGCAACCTCTTTCTATCATGGCATCAACGTCGTTATGACCGCGAGATTGAGCAACGTCTCTTCAATCCATTGGCCAAATATCGTACGATGGCACGCTCACAAACATTAAGAGAACGAGAAGAAGTCGCACCTTGTGCACCGACGCGCCTTGTAGATTGGTCACTTGATTGTATCGCCTCCTACCAAGAAGGCGCAAGTTTTCGTCATTATGTTTTTGTTGACCCAGAAGCAGGCCACGGCCGCACAGTCCTCTTAGCCTCTCATAGAGATTTCAGAGCAATTTATGGCATTGAATCTCGAGGAAATTGGGCAGATGATGCAACAATCAATATCGCACAATATCCAAGAACATTCATGGCTCAGCGTCAAGTTGAGCTGATAACAAATGATTTCCGGCTGGTAGAATGGCCTGTAGCTCCATTGGTTGTGCAAATTTTCAACCCGCAATCATCAAGCTGGCTCATGCAAGTCATGGAAAATTTAAGTGAATCCTTTGGCCAAACTCCAAGACAAATTTACCTTGTTATTATCGCCAACTCACACAAAGACGTGATGTCAAACTACCGATCTTTTCAAGAATTTACACCACCAAGCAGCAATCTAGAGCAATTAACACTCATGAGCCCTTACGAAGTTGACTTCTACTCAAGTGTTATTTCCTAATAAGTTTTCTAAATAATTCATCCCAAATAAACAAAATTTTATTCTTTCCAAGTCATACTGAAAATGACAACAGTAACAAAAACTATTGCCTTTTTGTTATTAGTCAGATTACAAGCATCTAAATCCGCATCATAGCTAAGTTGAAGAAAAACCAAACTCCCATTAAAATAGGGAGTTAAATATGGCTTTTCATAGCGATGTTTAATGAAATGCTAGCCTCAAAGTATGTATGGAGTAAAACAATTATGACGTCCCCAAGCGATCAATCGCCAAAAATAAAGGCCGATACATCGCCAATTGAGAGTGCAACAACCAAGGAAGCACCTCTTAATGATGAATTAATTACTCCCTCTTTTTCCATCATACAAACAGCCAAAAAATTTGATGGCTTAAAACAAGAATGGAATGAACTTTTCGAAGCTTACGGAACAGGCACACAACTCTTCCAAACCTATAATTGGATCTGGCATTGGATCAACCAATTCGAATTATGCCCAAGAAACATGGTCATCCTAACAGGTAGAATAGACGGTAAGCTTGTTCTGGTCGCACCATTAATTTTAGAAAACAAGTTTGGCCTTAAGCTTCTAAAATGGATTGGCGAACCTGTCAGTCAATATGGTGACATACTAATAAAAGAAAATTCACAAAACCTTCAATGGCTGAAATCTGGCTTCAACTATATAAACGAAACCATAAAGCCCGATTTATTTCACTTAAGAAAAACCCGCTTTGACGCGGCTATCACACCTCTATTAGAAATGTATAACGCGACCATTCTAGAAGAAACAGAAGCGCCCTATATTGAAGTCAGAGGCGATGAAAACTTCACAGAATTTAATAAAAGATACTCCCAGCGCAGCCGCAAAGCAAAAAGACGACATAGACGCAAACTAGAGGAAAAAGGGCCTCTAACTTTTAATTTATTTGATGAAAGTAGTGAAGCAAATCGAGCAGCTAATCATGCCATCAATCTCAAAAGGGATTGGCTCAAAGCGACCAAAACAATTTCACCAGCTTTCAGCAGCACAATCATAGATCAATTCTTCGATGCTGCGACTAAAGAGAATAATCACTCCGCTAATATTAAAGTATCTGAGCTGTGCGTGGACAATCACCCAGCAGCCATAGAAATCGGAATTCTAGTCAAAGATTATTATGGTGCTCACCTCGGCGTTTATGACCCCGCGTACATTTCTCATAGCCCGGGAAGTTTACAAATGCAGGATACAATTGCAGCCCTCATTGAAAAAGGCGTGAAAGTCATTGATCTCTTTGCACCAGGTGATCCATATAAATATGAATGGACTGAACAATCCGTTCCGGTCTATGACTTTGCCTATAGCACAAGCATAAAGGGACGCCTTTATGAAGAAGCTTACTTAAAACGCGCACGACCTGCCCTAAAAACAGCCGCACAATCAATTTCAAAAATCGCCAAAAATCCAAAATCAATTTTAAAGCGCAGTTAGCACGGTTGTTGGTGAACAATTACAAGTCATATCTCCTAAGAGAAAACAATTTCCATCGAAATTCCGAAGAAGGAGCTCAACCCTTTTCGGGTTGAGGGACATGACGCCTTTGGCGTCCGGCGCAAGCGCCGCACCTCGTAGGCCCAAGCGCCTTTAGCGCTTGGAATAGCCGTGAGAGAAAAAAGAACAGAGCTAATCAAGTTTTAACTGCGATCCCTGCATAGTGATAACCAAGAATAAGAGGTTTAAGTGGCGGCCGGTCCATTTCAAAAAAATCCATTTTAAACCCAGCACCAGAAATAAGACGAAACATATTCCGATTTAAAGATCGGCCAAAAGAAAAACGCCGCCATAACGGTGTCAACTTATCCTGTAGAAACGCCACATGCCGAGAGGGATGTCGTCCTTCCTCACAAAACAAAAGCATTCCGCCAGGCCGTAAAACACGCCAGATTTCACTCATAACTTTTTGCGGATGCTTTACTGAGCAAAGAGTATAGGTACTAACAACACAGTCCATACTTTCGCTAGGCAAAGAAAGAGCATCTGGCATTGAAGTAACGACCTCAACCGGAAAATTAACTTTCCTCGCCATATGACAAATTTTCCTAACATTCGGAGAATGATCAACACCAATATAGGAACGAACCTTATCAGACTTATAGTAAGGTAAATTACGCCCGCGACGTACCCCAATCTCCATTATATCGCCAGAAGCCTGAGGAAGAATATGTTGGCGTCCCAAAAGAAAATTGCCCGGATATAACCCACTACCTGGAAAAAAACCAGTATCGAACCGTTGCCCTAGAGCTTTATCTAAATCAACATTTGTATCATCTTGTTGAAGTCCATTATCATTGTGATAACGAGTTCTTAATTCAACATCCCGAATCTTTTCTCCTAAACCCTTTGTATCCTGAGCTTGATACTCACACCCAACTTTCAACGATTGGTCACTCTTGGACCTCATAATTCTCTCCTAAAAGAATCTTACTTTTCTTCTTGAAGAAAGATCAAAAAACTTGGCGGCAACAAAAAGGCCAGTCTGTGGAAATAGTATGTCAAAAGCAACACTGATGCAATTTAACAACTAAAAATAACTTAAAAATAGTAAGGCCACACAGAAAAACACCAATAAAGTGTATTGTTACTAACAAATTAAAACCTTTGATTGAAAAAATTTACCAAAAATTTACCTTAAAAATCTAAGGATGAAGATAATCAAGCTGCTTAATAGATAGCTCCAAATTTCGTTTCTAGTGATTGATTAAAGATAATGAGAGCAAAGATCACATAACGTCCTGGGGAAATTAAGATGAAATCCTTGTCAAAAAAATTTAAAGGCAATTCCAGTAAAGTATTTGAATCAATCGTAGAAACACTTCCTCTATCCGTTATGAGATGTGACCTGGAAGATTTCAAAATTGTCTATATCAACAAATCGACAATTGAAAATCTAAAAAAAATCGAACATGTCCTCCCTTGTAAAGCTGAAGATATCATGGGGCAATCCATCGATATTTTTCACAAAAACCCTCAGCACCAAAGGGAAATGCTGAAAAATCCAAATAACCTTCCTCACTCAACGCAAATTGAAGTTGGTGGTGAATATCTAGACCTACACGTCGAAGCCATATACGAAAATGGCAAATATGTAGGCCCAGTCCTATCTTGGTCAGTCGTAACTGATAAAGTCATGGCAGAAAAAGAAAACAAGCTGCGCGAGCAAATGATCAATAAAATGCCCGTTAATGTTATGTTCGCCAACAAAGACACCCTTGAAATCGAACTTATAAATGAAACATCTCTTAACACGTTACGTCCCTTACAAAGCTTATTACCCGTCCCGGTAGATAAGCTAAAGGGCACTTGCATTGACGTCTTCCATAAAAACCCAGCCCATCAGCGCAATCTCCTGTCTTCAGCAGATAACCTTCCCTATCGAACAAAAATTAAACTCGGCGAAGAAACTCTAGATCTATCTGCATCAGCAATTATAGATAATGATGGAACATATGTTGGACCAATGCTCACTTGGACAGTAGCAACAAGCCAAGTCAAGCTGGCCGATACCTTCGAAGAGAATGTGGCTACAGTTGTTGAGCAAGTTTTAGCGTCGGCTGGCGATATGCGAGAAAATGCCACAACGCTTTCAGCAGCAGCTGAAGAAACAAACACCCAAGCTGATGGCGTCTCAACAGCCTCTTCAGAATTATCAAATGCCATTACTGAAATATCTGTTCAAGTTGCTTCTTCAACCAAAGTGGCAAATGATGCCGTTGAAGCTGCCGAACATTCAGATAGCCTGATCAACGGCATGAGCCACGCAGCTGTCAAAATTGGTGAAGTTGTCAACATCATTCAAGAGATCGCAGACCAAACCAATCTGTTGGCCTTAAACGCAACGATTGAAGCAGCAAGAGCCGGCGAATCTGGCAAAGGCTTTGCGGTTGTTGCCTCTGAAGTAAAAGAGCTTGCCTCCCAAACATCAAAAGCCACACAAGATATCGCTCAACAAATTGATGAAATTCAAAACTCAACAGAATCTACTGTTGAATCCATGGGAGCCATCAAAAAGATTATTTCTGAAATTGCAGAAATTTCATCAACCATTGCAGCGGCTGTCGAAGAACAATCAGCAGCAA
Source organism: Hyphomicrobiales bacterium 4NK60-0047b (assembly GCA_040367435.1). Taxonomy (NCBI): domain Bacteria; kingdom Pseudomonadati; phylum Pseudomonadota; class Alphaproteobacteria; order Hyphomicrobiales; species Hyphomicrobiales bacterium 4NK60-0047b. The sequence goes on from BAABWY010000001.1 coordinate 877,128, forward strand.
CCCAGCAAGTGGCTCAAAATATTGAAGGCGTATCTCAAGCCTCATCTCAATCTGGTCAAGTTGCAAACTCCGTCGAAACAGCAGCAACAGACCTATCTGGCAACGCAGAGAATTTAAAAGAGCGCGTCGCCGAATTCTTACTCGAAGTAAGAGCCCTATAAATAAGACAGATGAATCCCCCCAATGAATTAAAGCCCGGAAAGCAATTTCCGGGCTTTAATTTTTTATCTTAACATTAAAAAAACCTGAGTAATTTCTTTAGCTCCGGCTTAAACAAACCTAAGCGATTTTAGATTTTTTAAGAGCCTCAGCTCGCATAAGTTTCTTTTGATACTGCCCCTGCACCACATCAACAACCACAAGAACAAAGAGAACAAAATAGAAGGTTGATTTAGACATCGCTTCAACTGGATGACCAAAGAATTCAAGATGTGATAGATGCCCACCTTCACTAACAAGTAGAATGCCTACAATAAACAAAATGAACAAACCCAAGACTTCATACATCCGGTTCTTCTCAAGAAAAACAGCCACATGATCCGCCAACCAAATCATCAGGATACCTGAAATCACAATAGCTATAGCCATAATCCAAAAACTATCTGTAAGAGCCATAGCAGACAAAATAGAGTCAAAAGAGAAAACAAGGTTCATCAGAACAATCAAGAAAACTGATTTCGCAATAGAGCGGGTCGGTCCACCATTCTCATCTTCAAGATTATTTACAACCAATAAATGCGTGATCTCTTTGATGGCAGTATAAATAATAAAAGCGCCACCAAACAAAACGATTAAGGAATGCCCACTAATCGCGCCCTTCGCTATCTCTGGAATATCAAAACTAAAGATTGTTCCTTGCAAAGCTTTCACGGCCTTGAGAATAACAAACAAAAGTACAATCCGTAGAATAATTGCAAGACCAACACCAAGCCGGCGAACATAGGCTTGCTTATCAGCTTCAACTCGCTTGGATTCAATCGAAATATAAAGCAAATTATCAAAGCCAAGAACAGCCTGTAACACCACAAGCATGAAGAGAGTAAACATCCCCTCAGCTGTAAATAAAACTTCCATAACTCATCCCCCATTTATTAAAAACGTAAAAACCATAGGTACCTCTTTAAAGAGGTAATACCTTAAAAGTGGCATAAAATGAAATAAACATAAAATCAATCGTCTATTAAAGAAACCTCATAAATAAATTCAACAGACAAAACCAAAAATCCCGCCCACCAAAAATCACAAACTTTCAAATAATCGTTCCCTAACATCTTCAAGCTGTGAAGCTGATTGCTCAACGCTATAATCAAAATTTGTCCAAGATTTTTCCTGTTCTTTTATGAGCTCTTCCCTCTCACCAACCAATAACTCAAGAGCATCAGTCATGCTCTCAACAGTCGGCTCCACACAAATTCCAGCTCTTTGCAATATGTCATCCAAGCCTCCTTTGTTGGTCGCAATCAAAGCCGCACCAGCAGCCAAAGCTTCTGCAGCCGTTCGGCCAAATGCCTCATCACAAAAAACAGGAACTCCAATGATGGAAGAGCGAGCAAATAAAGCTAAAATTTCATCATAGGGCTTCAGTCCATGAACTTCAGCCCTACTCCCGAGCGGTTTTAATATCCGATCAAGATTAGAGAGAACATCCTGGTCACCAGCACCAACAAACATGCAACGCCATTCAGGATAACGAGGTAAAACATGTGCAAGTGCTTCAGCAAAAAATTCAGTCCCTTTATCTTTAATCAAACGATTAGGGAACAAAATTATTTTCTCTTTTTTCGGTTTTTCACTCCAAGGTCGTGGCACTCCATTAACAACCACATGCAGCTTAGAAAAATCACCACTTAAACCTTCACAAAACCGCGTCTTTACCCACGAGCTACAACAAACAATCGCACTAGCTTTTTCTAAAACCCTCGCCCGCTCAGAGGCTGTTTTTAGTCCCTTTATAGTTTGCGGCACATTGTGCAAATAAAGAACAGATGGGATATCAGGTAATAACGAAACCAAATTCATAAAAACAGTGGCCCGGTTATGCACCTCAAACATATCCGGCATATCAGATTGCCAGATATGTTTGAGCGCACGCGATAATCCTCCATTTTTACCAAACAGCCGATACGCCCCTAGTGCAACAGAATGATAAGGAACATCTTCGTACGGCGCTCGTTGAGGTCCACCATAAACAGTAATACCATCTAGAAATGAACTGGATTTGTTTTGATAAAAAACACCAATTTCTAGGCCCCCTGCAGTCTCAGGGTTAAAATTTGCCCTGTACGGCAAAATAATTGCAATTTTCTTTTCCAAGATTTAAGTCCCTGTTTCCCTCAAACAACCGAATTATATCAAATTCTAAAAGAGTGCATCAGTTCTCAACGCGTCGTATAACTTCTCCTTCAAACACTTGGTTTGCAGTAAGTTTTAATGTCTCTGTAGTCGGACTGACGCCAGTCAAGCGGCCCCAGATATATGTCCAAAAATGTGGGGATGTGAATTTAAAACTTCCCTTATCCCGATCCATCTTCCAGAGAGACGAACGCGCTATATCTTTTAACGCAGCACGGATTGATTGAGATAAATCGGAATGATCACTTAAAAAATTCATTACCATCCAAAAGCGATCATAATGTTGCTGGGCAACATTTTTAGACAATCCATCCTCATCACTATTAATATAAACAGTCACCACTTCAGAACGCACCATTCGTTTCGCGCCAGATGCCAGTCGCAAAGGAAGCGATTGGTCCTGAATAAACAACCGAGGGTCAGCCCCACCAACACCGCGGAGCACATCAGTTTTTGCAGCAAAACACATATGAACAATATTATTTTTAATCACATAATCCAAAGGATTATCAATCACTTCAAACTCAGTTTTATCATTTTTTTTATGATCACGCTTCCGGCGCCTGCCATAAATAAAATCAGCCGAATGTTTCTGCATCTGCTCAAGATAATAAGATGTCGCCGATGGCACAAAAACATCATCCGCATCAATGGCAATAACCACGCCGCCATCAACCGCCTCTAAACCGCGATTAAAACATTGAGCAGGTCCTGTATTTTGAGAAGAAGAAATAATTTTTATCGGAAACAAATCATATCCCGCAACAAAATCTTTAAGCTGTGCAAGCTCTGCCTCTGCAGAACAATCATCAGCAATGATAAGTTGCTTTTCAAAATTTCCCTCTTGAGTTTCAATGCTGCTAATCAGTGAGGAAATAAATTCAAACTTATTATAAAAAGTCACAACATAAGAAACCAGCATACATCCCCCAACAAAACAAAAAAACCAAATGCTCTTCTCCCAAACATCCGGTCAAACTCTATCAATCTCATTCAATCCAAATTACTCTTAAGGGTTTAGACCCTAGCAGATAAACCACGAAATTTATAACAATGTGAAGAAAAACCTACTTTCTGGACATAAAAAGTTTAAATCAAACAAATGATTGGTCTTAAAAAGAAAAATCAAACCACTACAAGCCTAAAATTCACCATCTAAATTGACTAACACTATTAAAAGATGCTTATCATTTTTAAAGAAAACAAACGACTGATCCAGGAGCAGCGAATGTTCAAATTCATAATAAAATTTGTCTTTTTTATCATTACAATCAGCGTACTACCACTCTCTTTAGCCGCAGAAACAGCGACAATAGATAATAATAAGAAGCTAGAAGATAAAAAATGGATCATTCAGTCCATAAGAAAAGATGAAAAAGAAACTTACAAACAGCTTCATTTAGGGTTTATCAAGTTTTTAAATGGCAGTATTGAAGGTCAATCCACCTGTAACATATATGATGGCGTTTATTCTTTAGGAAAAGATCAAACCATACATTTTTTCCGTATTGGTATCACACAGGTTGTCTGCAATGTCGGCAACAAAATGGCCATCGAACAAGCCTATACTGAGGGCTTAGAGCAGGTGAAAACCTATAAATTTGAAGGCGAACAACTCGTGCTCTTCTTAGAAGACAATAAAGAATTCGCCCGCTTTAAAGTAAAATAACGCGGTTGCTTGTAGGCAATCTGAAGCGCAACTTAAAAAAGTACGGTTGCTTGTGGGCAACCTGAAGCGCAACTTAAAAAAGTACGGTTGCTTGTGGGCAACCTGAAGCGCAACTTAAAAAAGTACGGTTGCTTGTGGGCAACCTGAAGCGCAAAACATAAACACTCAACAAAAGCTCACCTAATGACCAAATCAATTCTCATAACCGGCTGCTCAACTGGTATAGGCAAATCCGCCGCCCAAATCCTCAATGAAAAAGGTTGGCAGGTTTTCGCAACCGCAAGAAAACCTGAAGACCTTAAAATGTTAGAGGAAGAACTTGGTGTCACAGCTCTTTATATGGATTACCGTGATGAGGCATCAATCAAAACGGTTGCTGATGAAGTTTTAAAACAAACAGATGGTAAACTCTTCGCTCTTTTTAACAATGGAGCTTATGGCCAACCAGGCGCCGTAGAAGATTTACCAACAGACGTTTTAAGGGAGCAATTCGAAACTAATTTCTTCGGCTGGCACGATCTGACAAGACGATTAATTCCTGCCATGCGTGAAAATAATGAAGGCCGCATCATCCAATGCTCAAGTATCTTCGGCTTTGTTAGCGCCCATTACAGAGGGGCCTATAATGCCTCTAAATATGCCGTTGAAGCTCTATCAGATGCAATGCGCCAGGAACTAAGAGAAACAAATATAAAAGTCGCCATCATAGAACCAGGTCCCATCAGAACAGAATTTGTTCCTAGATGCTTAAAGGCCTATGAAGAGAATATCGATACAGAAAATTCTCCCCATAAAGAGAGTTACAGAAAAAGGATAGCCGCTATGAAAAAAGGCGGAACAGACAAGTTTAAATTAGAGCCAGATGTGGTCGTTGATAAGCTAATCCATGCGCTGACTAGCAAAAACCCAAAAATCCGTTATTATGTAACTGTGCCAACATATGTATTGGCCTACGCAAAACGTTTTCTACCAACCAAAATGATAGATAAGATATTGATTAACAATTGATTTTCTCAGGCTATCCAGATGGGAAATTTCACATTAAAACACAACCAACAATAAGTTTGAAAAGATAGAGAAATATGGAAAATTTAGCCCCCATGGTTGCACCAATTGCTGTTATATTGGTCTTTATAGTTCTATGCCTAGGGCTATGGAATATGATGAAAGGCACTAACCCAAATTTAAGTCAAAAACTTATGCGTTGGCGTGTTGGTCTACAATTTGTAGCAGTTTGTATTTTAATGACAGTTATCTTTTTCAATGCTTAAACCTTTTAGAAAAAACTAAATTCACAACAAATCATAAAAGAAACAGCCTAATTTTTTGAATTTGGTGCAAGGCTCACTTATAGAGTCTAACGTGCACACTCTAATTAAATTCGCCTCAAGCTTAAATTCAAGCCAAGAATAAAATACAAATGGTAAAATACAAATGGTAAAACTCAATAAAATCTACACCAAAACAGGTGACAAAGGCACAACAGGTCTAGCCTCCGGTGATCGTGTGGCGAAACATAACATACGCATTGCAAGTTATGGCACGGTCGACGAAACAAATGCAGCCCTTGGTCTTGCGATCATTGCTCTAGAGCCATCTGAAGAAAAATACGATGACCTCAAAGCCATGATGTTACGGATCCAAAATGACTTATTTGACTTAGGAGCAGACCTCGCAACTCCTGAAATACCCGGCGCTCCAGAACCTGAGTACCCTCCATTGCGCATTACAGCAGAACAAGTCACGCGCTTGGAAAATGAAATTGACCAACTAAATGAAGAACTAGAACCATTGCGCTCGTTCGTTCTCCCTGGCGGTACTGCGCTGGCTGCCTACCTACATTTAGCCAGAACAATTTCAAGACGAGCCGAACGACTTATGGTCGAACTGAGCGAAACAGAAAACGAAATCGTCTCAACAGAAGCTCTGCAATATATCAATCGCTTATCAGACCTACTCTTCGTCATGAGCAGATATGTCAACAACAAAGGCAAAACAGATATCCTTTGGACCCCCGGTCAAAACCGCAGTTAACAAGACGAGCCCCCACTCATTTCCCCAAAAGTTGGATTAATTACCCCATCTCTCCCCTTGTGAGAAACTTTTTGAGAAAATATAGTGGTCAAACCATCTATTTTGGGTAAGTATTCCAGAGAATATTACTTAAAAAATATTGGAATTTCAGCCAACTTAGTGCAGTAGGGTCAAAGCAAAAGCGCCAGTGACCTAAAAACAGACCCTGAAAACGGGGTCAAATAAGAGGTTAGCCAAGTGTTTGTACCCCTACATGATACCAATCCACTAGAGCATATTAAATTTCAATTCATGACAATATTGATCATCATCGCAAACGTTGTGATCTTTATTCTATTCCAATCAGGAATTGTCTACCCAATTAACGAAGCAGCAATGGCAAGTTTCGCAATTGTCCCAAGTGAATTATTACCTGAAGGCCTGATGGGCCCAAATATACCAGGTGAAAAATTTGATTTTCTTCCAATCTCGGAAAAAATCACACTGATTTCTTACATGTTTCTCCATGGTGGTTGGCTACACCTAGGCGGTAACATGTTGTTTTTATGGGTTTTTGGAGATAATATTGAAGATGCAATGGGTCACTTCACATTTCTTATTTTCTATCTTTTATGCGGCATCATTGCTGGCTATACCCACTCATTAATGGCGCCAAATTCTGAAATTCCGCTCATAGGCGCCTCTGGTGCGGTCGCAGGGGTCATCGCTGCTTATTTAATGCTACATCCAAAAGTCAAACTGTGGGTCCTTGTCTTGGGTAATATTCCACTCCCCGTCAATGCAGCCATCGCCATTTTGGCTTGGTTTGTTTTTCAAATCTTCCATATCGTATATATGGATGGGGGAAATACCGCCTGGTGGGCTCATATTGGTGGTTTTTTAGCCGGTATTGTCCTGGTTATATTCATGAAACGCAGAGATGTGCCCTTATTTGAGCGAAATTAACTTTATTAACTTCGGTATTAGGCCTGATCTTTTTGAACATTAGACTTGTACATCTTGAACCTTAGACCAGAGGGCTCTGCAACTCTATTGACAGCCTATTTCATGGCAGTTAGGTTCCGTCTGACTAATTTCCAACAAAAGGATACGCTGGACACGCTCGATTATTCTGGAAGCAATTGAAAAAAATTGCTGCTTGAAATCTTTCAGCAATTTTTATCAGCTATTGGCTTTTGAAAGTTAAGTATATCCCAACAATAACCCATGTGGAGGGCCACATAAATGAAGATCCTAGTTCCGATAAAACGGGTCGTAGATTACAATGTTAAGATCCGTGTGAAATCAGATGGATCTGGTGTCGACCTGGCAAACGTTAAAATGTCCATGAACCCTTTTGACGAAATCGCAGTTGAAGAAGCTGTTCGTTTAAAAGAAGCCGGAAAAGCCGAAGAAATTATCACAGTTTCAATTGGCACCAAAAAAACTCAGGAAACTCTCCGCACAGCCCTTGCAATGGGCGCAGATAGAGCCATCCACATCGTGAGTGATGAGGTTATTGAGCCTCTTGCAGCCGCTAAATTGCTAAAAGCAGTTGTAGAAGAAGAGAACCCAGGCCTCGTTCTTCTTGGCAAACAAGCCATTGATGATGATTGCAACCAAACAGGCCAAATGCTAGCCGCACTCTTAGGTTGGCCTCAAGGCACATTTGCTTACAAGCTTGAGCTTGAGGGTGAAAAAGCAGTTGTAACCCGCGAAATTGATGGTGGCCTTCAAACGGTTTCACTGAATTTACCAGCGATTGTCACAACAGACCTACGCTTGAACGAACCAAGATACGCCTCTTTGCCAAACATTATGAAAGCAAAGAAAAAGCCTCTTGAAGAAAAAGAGCTCGGCTCATACGGCATCGACACAGCAACACGCCATTCAATCGTAACAACAACAGAGCCAGCGGCACGCGAAGCAGGGGTTAAGGTTGAAACGGTAGCAGAACTTGTCGACAAACTTAAAAATGAAGCAGGAGTACTATAAATGACAAACCTACTCATTGCTGATCACGATAACAGTAATCTAAACCCAGCGACTGCCAAAGCGCTAACAGCGGCCATCGCAATTGGCGGCGACACAGACATTTTGGTAGCCGGTGAAAATTGTAATGCTGTAGCCGAACAGGCCGCAAAATTAACAGGCGTGAGAAAAGTCCTCGTAGCTGATGCTCCTCAACTTCAATCTCAACTAGCTGAAGAAATGGCAGAACTCATTGTGCCATTAATGGCAGATTATGATGCAGCTCTTGTTGCCGCAACCACAACAGGCAAAAACTTCATGCCCCGCGTTGCTGCAAAACTAGATGTTGGCCAACTCTCAGACATCATCGCTGTGAAATCACCCAACACATTTGAGCGCCCAATTTATGCGGGTAACGCCCTTCAAACCGTTGAAACAAGTGATCCTAAAAAAATCATCACTGTTCGTACAACAGCTTTTGAAGCAGCAAGCGATGGCGGTTCAGCTTCAGTTGAAGCCATCAGCGCACCGGCGCCAGTTGGTATTTCTGAATTCGTATCTGCAGAATTATCTAAATCAGATCGCCCAGAACTAACCTCAGCCAATATCATCATCTCTGGTGGTCGCGGCATGGGGTCTGGTGAAAACTTTGCCTTGATTGAAAAAATCGCAGATAAGTTAGGCGCTGCCGTTGGTGCGTCGAGAGCCGCAGTGGATAGTGGCTTTGTGCCAAATGACTATCAAGTCGGCCAAACAGGTAAAGTTGTAGCTCCAGAGCTTTATATCGCAGTTGGCATCTCAGGCGCCATTCAGCATCTAGCTGGCATGAAAGACAGTAAAGTCATCGTCGCCATCAATAAAGATGAAGAAGCTCCTATTTTCCAAGTCGCTGATTACGGCCTTGTAGCAGATCTTTTTGAAGCCCTACCAGAGCTAGAAGCCGAACTTTCTAAATAAGGAGGCTAGCCTCTTTATAGAAAGACTTGAGTCAAGTCAGCCAAATCAAGTCAGAGGGAAATTTTCTCCCTCTGACAAAACACTTTTCCCAAAAGCTTCAATTTCTAACGAACTAACGCGTGTTGCATTTTTATGAATTCATAAAAGCTGCTTCTCAAACCTCATTTACGAAAAAGGGAGTGCTCTCCTTCAGAGTGCGGACATGACGCCAGCGCGGTTGCAGGTAGGCAAACTGAAGCGCCACTAAAAGCGCGGTTGCAGGTGGGCAAACTGAAGCGCCACTAAAAGTGCCGTTGCTAGTGGGTAACCTAAAGCGCAGATAAAATGCGTCCGGCGTAGAAGATCAGCCCGAACAGAGTGAAACGAGTACGGAAAACCTGATCGCAAGAAAACCTCCGCCCCTCGGAGGTAGGCAGTGCGGATGCATAGTAGGCATCTGAAGCACAGCAAAAATTTCGTGAGAGAAAACTATGTAACCGAAAGCTTTTACATCTTGTGTTTTAATGTAAAAAACTAATGGTTTTATTTTCGCTTATTGCTATATTAAAGTTCATATTCAGCCATTTATTGCTGAAACATACCTAAATTTTAAAACAGTATTAAAACTCCGGTTGTTATAGCTGATGCTGCACATCTTTGCTGATCGACAACCTGAAGGGGCGATTAAACAGCGTGGATGCATGTGGCGGTTTCTGGTGGGAAACTGAAGCCACATCAAAAAGAGAGCATCTAAAGCGCAACTAAAAATGAGGACGATATGGCCGAGAGCATACAGCCAGTAGAAGAAATAAAACAAATAGGCATTATTGGCGCAGGACATATGGGCTCAGGCATAGCTCAAGTCGCCTCATTAGCAGGCTATAAGGTCATCCTTGTCGACGTCTCGAAAGAAAAAACAGAAGCCGCCCTCGCCACAATTAATGGCAACATAGCTCGGCAAGTCTCTAAAGACACCATTACTAAGGACCAACAACAAGCCGCACTAGACCTCATCACAATCACCTCAGACATCAACCAACTTTCAGAAGCTGACCTTGTCGTCGAAGCCATCACAGAAGATGAAGACCTAAAACAAGAAATTTACAAAGACCTCTGTCCCGTTTTGAAACCTGAAGCAATCCTCTGCTCAAACACCTCCACCATCTCAATCACCCGCCTCGCTGCCAAAACTGACCGTCCAGCAAAATTCATTGGCATGCACTTCATGAACCCAGTGCCGGTTATGGAATTGGTCGAGCTCATCAGAGGCATCGCAACAGAAGAAGAAACCTATCAAACCTGTAAAGCTTTCGTAAAATCCCTTGAAAAATACACAGCCGTTTCAGAAGATTTTCCAGCCTTTATTGTTCACCGCATCATGATCCCGATGATCAACGAAGCGATCTACACACTCTATGAAGGCGTTGGCACAGTTGAAGCCATCGACACAGCCATGTGCTATGGCGCGCATCACCCAATGGGCCCTTTGGAATTAGCTGATTTTATCGGGCTAGATAATTGCCTCGGCATCATGCAAAAACTCTATGAAGGTTTAGCAGATCCAAAATACCGTCCTTGCCCACTATTGGTTAAATATGTTGAAGCCGGTTGGACAGGCCAAAAGGCCGGACGCGGTTTTTATGATTATCGCGACGGAACCCCGGTTCCAACAAGGTAAGTTTCCTCGAGAATAAACCAACAACAAGTCAGCTCAAGCATCGAGAAAAGATCACCTGATGGACGTCACAGATAGTAACGGTAATGAACTCACCGAAGGTGACAACGTAACTCTCATCAAAGACCTAAAAGTCAAAGGCACGTCCCTCAATCTCAAGCGCGGCACAGTGATGAAAAACATCCGCTTCACCTCCAAAGAAGGCGAAGTCGAATGCCGACAAGGCAAATCCACAATCGTCCTAAAAACCCAATTCCTGAAAAAAGCTTAGCTAATAGATTGTCAATATGTCAATTAAGTTACCCAAATACATTGATTATTTCGACCTAACGAATCTAGAGTATCGAACTGAAAATGACAGTTTAAAATTTGAATTAATAGATCCTAGAACACCTCCAGAATATTATAAAGTAGAGTTGGAAGGGGTAATACACGTCTCGATTTCAAAGGATCTAGAAGTAGATGATGATATTTTCATGCTAGGTCATTTTAGGTTATCAAAAACAGATGGCAAAATTTCACCTACTGAAAAAAACACTCAAAGCCCAATTCATCCTGAATATTATCCAGAACAAAGTTTTTATCATTTAGACATAGATGGGTTCATTACCATCCAAGCTATAGGAACCAAATTCACAATTCAAAAAGAAGACAACATATAATTATACACTTAGTTACTCTGTCGCCTGTCCAGCTTCAATAATCGATCGGCGAATTTCTCGTGTCCTAGTGAATAAATCTTCCAAAGCTTGCCCATCACCGCGGCGAATGTGGCGTTGGAGTTGCGTCAAGTCTTCCGTGAAACGACCAAGCATCTCCAGAACGGCGTCTTTGTTGTTCATAAAAACATCGCGCCACATCACCGGGTCAGAGGCGGCTATGCGTGTAAAGTCCCTGAAACCACCAGCAGAATATTTAATCACTTCACTCGACGTCACCTCTTCAAGATCAGCGGCCGTTCCCACAATATTATAAGCAATGAGGTGCGGGATATGGCTGGTGATGGCAAGAACAATATCATGATGCTCCGCGTCCATCTCTTCCACATCAGAGCCAAGCCCGGCCCAAAGGTTCGAGACTTTCTCAACCTCAGGTCGAGGCGTATTTTCAATCGGCGTTAAAATACACCAGCGCCCTTCAAACAAAGTCGAGAACCCGGCTTTCGGGCCTGAATATTCTGTGCCAGCCACGGGATGCCCCGGCACAAAATGACAAGTCTCAGGAAGGTGAGGTACGACAGCGTCGATTATGCTTTTTTTAACTGACCCAACATCAGATAAAATCGCTCCGTCCTTAAGGTGAGAACAAAGCTCTTGAGCCAAAGATCCAACAGCCCCTACCGGCACAGCCATGATGACCAGATCAGCATTCGAGACAGCCTCTTCAAGCGTCTCAGTCACGTCAGCACCAAACCCCTCAATGCCCCGTGCCTCAGCACGAACAGCCTCAGAACCATCAAATCCCAAAACATGGTTTGCTAACTTCTTATCGCTAATCGCCCTGGTGAGAGAGGAACCAATAAGCCCAAGTCCAATGATCGCAATTCTATCGAATACTGTATCAAAATCCTTCATGAGCTAACCCGCCTGTTTCACAAATTGAGATAAGCTTTTAACCACAGCCTCATTTTCAGCTTGTGTGCCAATCGTAATCCGCAAACTATTCGGCAAGCCATAGCTCTCCATCCGGCGCACAATAATCCCATCATTGATCAAATACGCGTCAGCATTCGCCGCTGTTTTAGTGCCCGTTTCATCAAAACTAACCAGAATAAAATTAGCAACAGAAGGTGTAACTTCAAGTCCAAGATCTGTTAGTTGCCCACTCAACCAAGAAACCCATTGATCATTATGATCAATCGACCGCTCTATATGAGCAACATCTTCCATGGCCGCAGCACCAGCTGCTAATGCCGGTGTTGAGAGATTAAACGGCCCACGAATACGGTTCAGCACATCAATAATCGAAGCCGGCCCAAACGCCCAACCAATGCGAAGCGCAGCCAGTCCATAAATTTTCGAAAACGTCCGTGTCATGATGGTGTTTTCTGTTGTCGCCACCAATTCAAGTCCAGCTTCATAATCATTGCGGCGCACATATTCAGCATATGCCCCATCAAGCACCAACCCAACCGAGCTAGGAAGCTCAGCCCGCAGACGCTTAATCTCATCATGCGGCAGGTAAGTTCCCGTTGGATTATTCGGGTTCGCAATAAACACCAGTTTCGTCTTCGGCGTCACCACCTTTAAAATCTCATCAACATTCGCTGTTAAATCAACTTCTTTGGCAACAACAGGCGTCGCCCCTGCCGCCATAATCGCGATCTTGTAAACCAGAAACCCATGTTCCGTATAAATCGCCTCGTCACCATCTTGCAAATAAGCTTGTGCAATCAGATTAAGTAATTCATCAGACCCAGCGCCGCAAATAATCCGCGTCGCATCCAAACCATATTGTTTAGCAATAGCAGCCCGAAGCTCGGTCGCGGACCCATCCGGGTAACGAAACAACTTCTCAGCCCCATGCGCATAGCTCTCAACAGCCTTAGAGCTTGGCCCAAGAGGCGTTTCATTTGAAGAAAGTTTAATGATTTTTTTATTAGCCCCAGCACTTGATTTTCCTGGCACATAAGGCGAAATATCAAGAATAGTCTTTCTTGGCGTAAAGTCCGAGCTCATTAGGTTCTTTTCCGTGTATTTTAACAACTAACAGCAGGTTTAAGCGAATTTCAACTAACCTGCACTAATTTTTTTTAAAATGCCAAATCAAAGCTCCATAAAATTAATGATCTTCATAGAAAAATATCGTAAATAAGAGAGCTAACTTTAAATTTATTGAGTATTTTTAGACCCTAACTTCGAAAGACTGTATGACAAGCCATCCTAAAAACAGAGATCAACTCAATGGTCAATCTGAAGAAGAGGTCTTAAACAAAGACACAAACGCTGATTTGAAGGGGAATAAATCCGCTAAAGAGGCAACGCCTCGTCATGCCATCACCAAATCAGAAACCAAAACTTTTGAGAATACTGAGCTAAAATTAGAATCTGGCGCAACTCTTTCACCCTTCACCATCGCCTATGAAAGCTACGGCACCTTAAATGCAGATAAAACCAATGCCATTTTAGTCTGTCATGCGCTAACGGGGGATCAATACGCTGCCAGTAAACACCCCGTCACAGGCAAAGAAGGCTGGTGGGAAATTCTGGTAGGCCCTGGCAAACCAATTGATACAGACAAATATTTCGTCCTCTGCACAAACGTCATCGGTGGCTGCATGGGCTCAACAGGGCCCGCCTCAATCAACCCTGAAACAGGTATAGTCTATGGCCTTGATTTCCCAATGATTACTATTGGAGACATGGTAAAAGCTCAAGTTCACCTAATAGATAGCTTAGGAATTGATCAGCTCTTTTCTGTGATTGGCGGCTCAATGGGCGGCATGCAAGTGCTTCAGTGGGCATCAAAATATTCAGAGCGGGTATTCTCAGCCATCCCAATCGCAACAGCAGCCCGTCATTCAAGCCAAAACATTGCGTTTCATGAGGTTGGCCGCCAGGCAGTTATGGCTGACCCTGAGTGGAAAAGCGGGCGCTATTTAGAAGAAAAGACCAATCCACGCAAAGGATTAGCTGTTGCCCGCATGGCCGCTCATATCACTTACCTTTCAGATGAAGCTCTGCATTCAAAATTTGGACGCAACTTACAAGAGCGAGAAAAAATTACTTTTGGATTTGACGCCGACTTTCAAGTTGAAAGTTATTTACGCCACCAGGGCTTCAGATTTGTTGATCGTTTTGATGCCAATTCATATCTCTACATAACAAGAGCAATGGATTATTTTGATTTATTTGCTGAGCACGACGGCATTCTAGCGGGCGCTTTCAAAGATACAAAAACAAGGTTTTGCGTCGTCTCATTCACCAGTGATTGGCTTTTCCCATCAAGAGATAGCCGCCAAATTGTTCACGCTCTCACAGCAAATGCCGCGAATGTTTCATTTGTCGATATTGAATCAGAAAAAGGCCATGACGCTTTCTTGCTAGATGAACCAGAAATGATCTCAGCCATAAGAGGCTTCATTAGCGCAGGCGCCAAACAAAAAGGCCTTAGCACAGACGAAAAACAAAAGGGAACTTCGTGAGTAACAATCAAGAACAGTCAAACACCTCGAACTCCATCAGACATGACCACCTGATCATCAAATCTATGATCAGCCCCAATGCCCGCGTGCTCGATATTGGCTGCGGCGATGGAGCCTTGCTAGAACTGTTGCGCGAAGAAAAAAACGTTGATGGTCGTGGCATTGAAATCAACCAAAAAAATGTAAATCATGCGGTAGCAAAAGGCCTCAGTGTTATTCAAGGCGATGCCGATAGCGATCTGATTAATTATCCAGATAAAAGTTTTGATTACGCTGTTCTCAGTCTCACAATCCAGGCGACCAAAAATCCAAGATTAGTCCTAGAACAACTACTGCGCATCGCTGATTATGCCATTGTCTCATTCCCAAATTTCGGACACTGGAAAATCCGTTGGCAAATCTTAGCTTTCGGCCGCATGCCCGTAACAGACAAGCTGCCTGAGCAATGGTATGACACACCAAACATTCACTTTTGTACCGTGAAAGATTTTGCAACTCTTTGCAAAAACATAAACACCAAAGTTGAAGAAGCCATTTCAATTAATGGCTATGGCAAAGAATTAAGTGATGACATTCCCTTGTTCATTCACAATCTTTTAGGGCGAGAATCCGTTTTTCTACTCTCAAAGAACAAATAAAAAAAGACAGTTAGAGTTTAAACTCTAACTGTCTTTTTTTTAAATGTTTTTTTGTCATTCAGAATAGTTCAGTTTAAACCATTCTTACGTACCAGTACGTAATGAGGAAGAGTCTTCCTTGTCAGTATCTCCAGAAACATTTTCAAGGAATTGATTAACTGAACTAGATAACCTCTCAGTCACATCTCCTAAACGATCAGATACACTCTGAACGGTCTCTGCTTCTTGTGCAGTTTCTTTAATCGTGTTTGCAACTGATGAAACCCCTTCAGAAGCTTTGATACTGCCATCAGAAGCAAGTGAAATACTAGATGCAATATCTTGCGTCGCTGCATCTTGTTGCTCAACAGCGGCTGAAATCGTCGACGTCACTTGTTGAATTTCTGAAACAGAAGCAGAGATCTCTGAAATTGAAGCAACCGTAATATTCGTTGATTGCTGAATAGCACTAATCTGAGAAGAAATTTCCTCAGTTGCATTTGCTGTTTGCTGAGATAATTGCTTCACTTCAGAGGCAACAACGGCAAATCCTTTACCAGCATCCCCGGCTCTCGCCGCTTCAATCGTAGCATTCAGTGCAAGTAAGTTGGTCTGCTCAGCAATTTCACTAATGAGTGAGACAACTTCACCGATTTTCCCAGCTGCATCAGAAAGCCCCTTCACATCTTGCTCAGTTTTCGCAGCTACATCAGCCGCACTTTTCACATTTTCATTCGCTTTATTCGTTTGTTGTGCAATTTCACGAATAGCTGAAGAAAGTTCTTCAGCAACACTTGCAACATCTTGAACATTACGTGTCGCATCATTAGAAGAGTTTAGAACCATCTCAGTTTCATTTTCAGCAGTAGCTGAAGCACGACCAAGCGTCCCAGCACTTTCTTTCATTTTATCAGCTTCACTCACCACACCATCAACAACATCAACCATAACCTGCCTGAAATCACTAATAACATACTCAAGATGTTCGCTTCGTTTCTGTTCCAAAGCTCGGTTTTTACGTGCTTCTTCTTCCATAGTTTTATTCGCAATTAAATTATCTTTAAATACGCTAATTGCCTGGCTCAATTCACCTATTTCATCAAGGCGATTGCGACCTTCAATCACCAGACTTGTATCGCCATCAGCTAATTTTTTGGTTTCATCAACCAAGTTTGAAATTGGTTTTGTAGTTAACCTGCCCAAATAGTAACCAGCAAATGCAAGAGCTGAAATCAAGCAAAGAACAACCAGTAAAATTTGAAAGCCCATATAATAAATAGGCCCCTTAACTTCATCATAAGATTGAACGGCAACCAAAGCCCAGTTGATTTCTTTATATTGAAACGGCGTCGCTAAATAAATAAGCTTTAAATTACGATAATTTTCATAATAACCATAACCATCCTTACCTGAAAGAGCATCAGTAATAGCTTGATTTTTCACTTCTGTTTTAAAAACATCATAGACTTCAGTGAATTTTGAATCATTACGGAATTTATAATCTTGGCCAATAACAAGAATTTCACCCGATTTACCAAGATTAACATCTTTCGAGATGATATCTTTATAGCTCGCTGTTGGCAGCTGATACGCTAAAACACCAATTTTTTTTCCATTATCCATAATCGGAATAGAAACAAAGCTCGCAGGAGCATTAGCAGACGGCCCATAAG
Organism: Hyphomicrobiales bacterium 4NK60-0047b; assembly: GCA_040367435.1. Classification (NCBI taxonomy): domain Bacteria; kingdom Pseudomonadati; phylum Pseudomonadota; class Alphaproteobacteria; order Hyphomicrobiales; species Hyphomicrobiales bacterium 4NK60-0047b. The sequence continues at coordinate 894,178 of BAABWY010000001.1, forward strand.
CTTTAAAATCGGTAATATGAATTTTTGAATTATCTGTAGCTTTTTGAGAAACTTTAAAAATTGTAGAAAGATCAGATGCTTTCCACTGCCCACTAATCACATTCGTTGCATAATCAGCTTCTTTAAAAACGCTATAGATAACATTTCCGCTCATATCGAAGAAAAAGATATCATAATAGCCCATCGTCTTCAGTTTCTGGCGATACCATGGGTGATATTTAGCATGCACGCTATCATAAACTGTATTTGTGGCCGCAAAATCTAACTTGTCTTTCTCACCACTTGGATATTGATTATCAGTAACATAAGCCGCTTGTAAGTCATTGCCGGGATTAGAAAATTCAGAATAAGCAGAATTAAAAGCTTTAAAAGCTTCAACTGTAAAATTATTTCCAGCTGTAAAACTTAAATCTTTCTCAATAGCTTTGAGAAACATTTCTAACTTAATTTTTTTACCCTTCAGAATAGCTTCTTTCTGCTTAACGATTAAGTCAGTTCCAAAATCTTTCGCAGAAAGAAAGCTTAGAGCACCAACAGAAATCCCAACAACCAGAGCACTAAGCACAATAAGAGCTGGTATTTTATAAACCAGCTTCATCTCCATAAGTTTTTTCGACATTTACCAAGGTCCCCGTTTCTCAACTAATTTAAGAGAAAGAGTACAACTTACAAAGCTAATGAAGAGTAAACAAAACTAAACAATTGCCTTAAATTTAATCAGCTAACTTACTAAAAACAAAGAAATTCTTATCACTTTTTTTGTGAAAATGCCTTCTGAATTATTTCAATAGCTCGATCACTATCCCATTGAGCCGGGCCTGCTAAACGACCAATTTCGCGTCCCTCAGCATCTAGCAAAATCGTAGCCGGCAATCCAACAGCGCGCATTTTAAACATCAGCTTTGTTGTCTTATCTATGTAAAGGTCCAGATATTTAATTCGCTCTTCATCGAAAAACTTTCTAGGCTTACCAAGTCCACCTCGGTCCATTGAAATGGTCACTACATCAAAAGGGCTATTAGAAAAATGCTTTTTTAAATTATCAAGCGAAGGCATTTCTTCCCGGCATGGCGCACACCATGTCGCCCAAAGGTTTACAAGAACAACCTTGCCCTTCCAATCAGAAAAAGCTCGCGTTTTACCAAATGCATCCTGAAATTTGTAATCTTCAATTATCTTGGGTTCTTTATGAAAAATGAAAGCCCGGAGCCGTTCGCCCTGCATTTTTTGATATTTTTCCTGATTTGTGGCATCACTTTTCTTTTCACCATTGCCACTTAGGGTCAAACTCGCATATACAGCGACAAAGCCAATTACAGTTGCAACAAGTGCGGAAACAATCGTAAGTCTCATAAAATTACCTCTAAATGGGTTCAAAGCGAGTATACGCCCTAAATTTTTGCATACTAAACTAAAGATGTTGAACCAAATCAATAAAGAAGGCCAACGTGGATGACAAATAAAATGTGGGGCGGACGCTTTGCCTCAGGCCCGTCCGAAATTATGGAAGAAATTAACGCCTCCATCGGATATGACAAACGCCTCTATAATCAAGATATTACAGGCTCAATCGCTCATGCCGAAATGCTGGTGGATGCTGGCATTCTAAGCAAGTCTGATTGCAAAAAAATCATCAACGGATTGAAGCAAATCAAACAAGAAATCGAAGCGGATCAATTCACCTACTCTCGGCAATTAGAAGATATTCACATGAATGTCGAATCAAGATTAAGAGAGCTCATTGGTGATGCAGCAGGCCGCCTCCACACGGCACGCTCACGAAATGATCAAGTCGCAACAGATTTCAAACTCTATGTTAGAGACACGATTGACCATTTTATAAACCAATTAGCCACCCTGCAATTAGCCTTAGCCAAAAAAGCTGAAGAACATGCAGATGTCGTGATGCCCGGTTACACCCACTTACAAACAGCACAACCGGTGACTTTTGGTCACCATTGCTTGGCTTATGTCGAAATGCTTGGCCGTGATGCAACTCGCTTTAAAGATGCAAGAAAAAGATTAAACGAATGCCCATTAGGTGCAGCTGCACTAGCAGGCACATCATTCCCAATTAATAGAAAAATGACCGCAAAAGCTTTGGGTTTCGATCGTCCCACAGCCAATTCACTTGATAGCGTTGCAGACAGAGATTTCATACTCGAAACTCTAAGCACAGCCTCAATCAGCGCTATTCATTTATCTCGTTTTGCTGAAGAACTTGTCATCTGGTCATCTGCTGAATTTAATTTTATTAAACTCTCAGATAGCTTCACAACCGGCTCTTCCATCATGCCCCAAAAGCGTAACCCAGATGCAGCAGAACTCATCAGAGCAAAAGTTGGCCGCATCATTGGAGCCTTTAACGGACTATCTATGGTGATGAAAGGCTTACCGCTAGCCTATTCAAAAGACATGCAAGAAGACAAGGAAATGGCCTTTGACGCGTTAGATAATTACTCTCTGGCGCTTGCAGCCCTCACCGGCATGATCGAAGATATGCACCCAAATAAAGAAAAAATGGCAGCCTCTGCTGGCGGCGGCTTTTCTACAGCCACTGACATCGCTGATTGGCTGGTTCGCGTGATTAATTTACCCTTCAGAGACGCACATCATGTCACTGGCAGCATAGTTGCCCTAGCTGAAAAACAGGATTTGCGACTGCATGAATTAACTCTGGAAGACATGCAATCGGTCGAGCCCAAAATCACAAAAGACATATTTAACGTACTTTCAGTCGAAAATTCCGTAAAAAGCCGCAAATCTTATGGTGGCACAGCGCCCACAGAGGTTCGAAAAATGGCGAAGAAGTGGATAAAATCACTGGAAAAATCAGTTTAAGCAAGGTAAGTTCATCACCAAATAAGATTTTCCAGCCAATTCATGAAATTGGTGTTCAAGTTATGTAATCTAATCGAAATTGCAAAGTTTGAGCAAATTGAAACAGATGTAAGAGCACTTAAAAGGATCGCAAACCATGTTTCTGCGCACTGCAAAAGCTATAAATATTTTAGCTGGCTTGGCACTAGTACTTGCAGCTTTGTCACTTACAGCATGCGGTGTGAAAGGACCATTGGAAGCACCACCAGAAGCTCAAACTGAAGGTGATGCACCTGCATCAGTTAAAGAGGAAAAACCACACCGAGGATTTATCCTTGATGGTCTCTTAAACTAAAACAGCCTTTTAAACTACAGAGAGTTTTTAAACTAACAATAGAAAGAACAAGGTGATGAACGAAGCATCTCTTGTTCTTTCTGCTTTTAAACAGAAAAAAAAAGAATAAAATGCGCCACTTTTCATACATAAATGGTGCGCTACACGCTGAAAATGTGGCCCTGACAACCATCGCAAAAGAAGTTGGGACCCCCTTTTATTGCTATTCAAGCGCAACGCTAGAACGTCATTATCAAGTTTTTGACCAAGCATTTGCAAATGTTGATCATCTCGTTTGTTACGCAATCAAAGCAAACTCCAATCAAGCAGTTATTAAAACCCTGGCCAATCAGGGCGCTGGCATGGATGTCGTCTCTGAAGGCGAATTGCACCGTGCCTTACAAGCAGGTGTCAGCCCAAGAAAAATCTGTTTTTCAGGTGTTGGTAAAACCAAAGAAGAAATGGCCGCCGCTTTAAACGCCAATATTCTAAGTTTCAACATCGAATCTGAGCCAGAGCTTCACACTCTAAGTGAAGTAGCTGAAGGGCTTGGTAAAACAGCTAGCATTGCCATTCGCGTAAACCCAGATGTTGATGCCAAAACTCATGCAAAAATTTCAACAGGAAAAGCTGAAAACAAATTCGGCATTCCCTTTGAAAGAGCCAGAGATATTTACGCAATTGCTGCAAAATTACCTGGGCTAGAGCCACATGGTGTTCACATGCACATTGGCAGCCAAATTACAGATTTGACACCCTTTGACAATGCCTTTCGCCTCATGCGAGAACTCGTAACAGACCTTCGTGCAGATGGACATAAAATCACACACATAGATCTAGGCGGCGGTCTTGGCATTCCTTACGAGGAAGACGCAAAAGACCCACCGCATCCAAATGATTATGCAGCAATTATTGAAAAAGCCATTGGTGACCTTGATGCCACGCTCATTTTTGAACCTGGTCGTCTGATTGCAGGCAATGCCGGTATTTTGGTCTCTAAAGTTCTTTACCTGAAAAAAGGTGCCGCAAAAGACTTCCTCATTGTTGACGCAGCTATGAATGACCTCATACGCCCAACTTTGTACGAAGCTTATCACCAAATTATGCCCATTAATGAAAGCCAAAATAATGGCACAAAAACTTTAATGGATGTCGTTGGTCCCGTATGTGAAACCGGTGATTTTTTAGCTGAAAACCGCCAAATGCCTGAATTTGCCCCAGATGACCTCATTGCAGTTATGTCTGCTGGTGCTTATGGTGCTGTCCAGGCCTGCACATATAATAGCCGTTTAACCATCCCAGAAGTCATGGTTAAGGAAGAAGACTACGCAGTTATTCGCCCACGCCCAACTTATGAGGACCTTATAAACTTGGATCAATTACCAAATTGGATTGATTAATTCCCTCTGATTTACCCCAAAATAGCCTCTATCTCACAATATTCTTACCTTAGGACGAGTTGCCCCCCATAGGCAAAGATCTCATTTCTATGTTATGATTAGCATACAAGAACCATGATGAATTAAAGTGAGAACAAACCAATAAATACAGACCCAAATTCCAACAACCAAAATAATCAGCTCAAACAAGAACTTGGTGCAGACCAACGGCACCAAGGCGAAATACTTTTGGCCAAAAAGCTACGTTGGACCAAAATCGCTATTTTCTTTGAACGCTTATGGATAAAACTTTGGGCTCCCTTTATTGTTATCTCACTTTTTTTTATTCTCACTCTCTTTCACTTCTGGCCACTTCTTTCCCCTCTTATGCATCGCTTAAGTTTGGCTCTTTTTGCAATGGCCTTCATAGCTAGCTTTTATCCTCTTTTATCTCTGCGTTCCCCCAAAGATAAAGAAGCCCTAAAAAGACTGGATGAACATTCAACACTTCCTCACCAACCAGCACAAGCTTTTAAAGATAAATTAGAACCAAACCTTAAAACACAATCAAATAAGCAAACTGAAGCCATTTGGCTTCACTTCAAAAACCGGCTCGTAGAAAAGATCAAACAACTCAAAGTACGCCCTCCTCAACCAGAAACTTACAAGCAAGACCCCTATGCCTTAAGAATGGTCTTGATGCTAGCTGTCGCGTGCGGCCTCTTTTTCCAGGGCGGAAATTTAAAATCACTCATTGCAAATGCAGTAACCCTGCCTCCAATGATCAACACATCAAACCTTAGAGTTGATGCATGGGTAACACCGCCATCTTATACGGGCAAAGCCCCTATCCTGATCGCTGATGGCGGTAAAAACGCCAAAGTTAAAACCACAACAAACTCTGGCAAACCTGGTTCAAAGAAAAATGCTTTCACAGTACCTCAAAACTCAACATTAACAATCCGCATTAATGGCAGTGAAGCAAAACACGTAGAAATAGAAAGCTCAAACAGCCTTTTAAAATCACAAAAACTGGAACCCCAAAGCTCTTCTCTTAAATTAACATCGGGACAAACTGACAAACGAAAGAATACAAAAGAATTTCACTTAAAACTAACTGAAGAAGGTCCTGTAAAGCTCACCATAGACACGATCCCCTTAAAGGATTGGCGCTTTGAAATCATAGCTGACAATCCACCAATCATCGGCCTGGTCGAGCTACCTGCACCGGCACAAAGCCGCGCGTTAAAATTAAAATATCGCGTTGCTGATGATTATGGCGTGCTCGAA